>CADCWC010000162.1 GCA_902806305.1 uncultured Thermoleophilia bacterium
TGCTCCTCCTCGCCGCCGACCCGGCGGACGCGACGGTGCGTGCCCGCGACGCTCGCCGCTCGACGCTCGACGCTGCCCCCCATGCGCTTCCATACCTACACGAAGTACAGCCCCGAGCTGGCCGACCAGGTCGACCTCCAGTCGCTGCTCGACAAGCTCGCCGACTTCCTGCTGGACTCGGGCTTCGCGGGCGGGCCGCATCACCACCCGTTCTGGGGCGACTTCGGCGACGACCAGGATCGGTCGCTGGACTCGCTGAAGCAGGCGATCCTCGACGCGCTGCTGGAGAGCGGGCAGTTCACGCCCGAGATGCTCGAGGCGCTGCGCGGCGAGGGGAACGAGGACGCCAACCAGAAGCTGGCCGCGCTGCTCGACCAGCTGGTGCAGCGGCTGACCGAGGAGGGCTACCTGACGGCGCAGGCGCCGCCGCAGATGCCCGGGACGCAGCAGCCGGTCACGGGCAAGGGCTCGCTGTCGCAGGCGGCCGCCAAGGACGTGCAGTTCAACCTGACCGACAAGGGCATCGACTTCCTCGGCTTCAAGACGCTCCGGCACCTGCTCGGATCGTTCGGCAAGTCGAGCATCGGCAGCCACGACACGCCGTACCTGGCGACCGGCATCGAGGCCGACGGCTACACCAAGCCGTACGAGTTCGGCGACGTCCTCAACCTCGACGTCAACGAGACCCTCAAGAACACGCTCGCGCGCACCGGATCGCTCGAGGTGCCGATGGACATCGACTACCCGGACCTGGCGGTGCGGCAGGCCGAGTACCGCTCGAGCTGCGCGACGGTGCTGATGCTCGACACCTCGCACTCGATGATCCTGTACGGCGAGGATCGGTTCACGCCGGCCAAGAAGGTGGCGCTCGCGCTCACGCACCTGATCCGCACGCAGTTCCCGGGCGACTCGATCCGCGTGGTGCTCTTCCACGACTCGGCCGAGGAGATCCCGCTGGCGCGGCTGGCGCAGGCGCAGGTGGGCCCGTACCACACGAACACGGCCGAGGGGCTCAAGCTCGCCCGGCGGCTGCTGATGGCGCAGAAGAAGGACATGCGCCAGATCGTGATGATCACCGACGGCAAGCCGAGCGCGCTGACCATGCCCAACGGGCAGATCTACAAGAACTCGATGGGGCTCGATGCCCACGTGCTCGGCGAGACGCTGCGCGAGGTCGCCGACTGCCGGCGCGCGGGCATCGTCATCAACACGTTCATGCTGGCGCGCGATCGGGCGCTCGTGGAGTTCGTCAAGCGCGTCAGCGAGATCGCGCGCGGCAAGGCCTACTTCACGAACACGATGTCGCTCGGCCAGTTCGTGCTGATGGACTTCCTACGCAAGAAGACGCGCCGGGTGAGCTGAGTCCGAGCCGGCGCGGGGCGAGGCTGCCCCGCGCCGGCCCGGGATCGCGACCATGATCGCAGGCAGCGGTTAGCTTTCGCCGCGCATGCCCCGCCCTACCCGCTCCGCGCGCGCTGCGCGCCCTGCGCCCGCCGTCCTGGTGCCCGACACGGCGCTGGCGCGCGCCTTCTCCACGAGACTGCGACGCTGGTTCCGGCGTCACGGACGCGACCTGCCGTGGCGCCGGACCCGCGATCCGTACCGGATCCTGGTGTCGGAGCTCATGCTCCAGCAGACGCAGGTGGCGCGGGTGGTGCCTCGCTACGAGGCCTGGCTCGAGCGCTGGCCGACGGCGCGCGCCCTCGCCGACGCCCCGGTCGCCGACGTGATCGCCGCCTGGAACGGCCTCGGCTACAACCGGCGGGCGGTCAACCTCCACGCCGCCGCGCGGATCCTGGCCGACGAGGGGATCCCCACGGACCTGGAGGGCCTGCGGCGCCTCCCCGGCGTCGGTCCCTACACCGCGGCGGCCGTGGCGTGCTTCGCGCTCGGCCAGGACGTGATCCCGGTCGACGTGAACGTGCGGCGGGTGCTGGACCGGGCCGCCGCCGTCGCCGCCGTCACGCCTGAGCCGGGACAGGCGTACGACCTGACGCAGGCGCTCTTCGACCTCGGCGCCACGGTCTGCCTGGCGCGGGTGCCGCGCTGCGGCGCCTGCCCGCTCGCGGCGGAAGGCTGCCCGTCGCGCGGGCGGACGTACGCCCCGACCCGGGCCCAGGGTCGCTTCGAAGGATCGAACCGCCAACGCCGCGGCGCCCTGCTGCGCGCCGCGGCGGCCGGTCCGGTGCAGCTCGACGACGGGAACCGGGCCGTGGCCGTGGCCCTCGAGCGCGACGGGCTGGTGGCGGTGGTCGACGACACGGCTACACTCCCGGGCCGGTGAGCGCCCCGACGACCCTTCCGCCGTACGCGACGAACGCGGTCCGGTGCCTGACGGTCAAGCCCGGCGAGCGCTTCTGGATGATCTGTGACGAGGCGGCGTACCACGCGGGCCTGGAGGTCTGCCGGGCGGCGCACGAGGCGGGGGCGGAGACGACCCTGACGGTGCTGCCGGAGGTCACGCGACCCCTTGCCACCGCCTCGGCCGGAATGCTCGCCGCCGTCGAGCACACCGACGCCATCCTGCTGTGGGAGGGCACGAACCACCCCGTCGAGACCATCCACCGCCGGGCGTTCTACGACCGCTGCGCCGAGACGGGCTGCCGCATCGCGTTCGGCGCCAACATCGACGCGAGCGTGCTCGAGCACGAGATGGCCGCCGACTACGCCGCGATCGAGACGCGCTGCCGTGACTTCATCGACGCGCTCGAGGGCGCGACGACGCTGCGGGTGACCGCCGTCGGCGGCACGGATCTGACCGTGCGGATCGACGGCCGGGAGTGGAAGATCGACGACGGGCGCATCGACCGACCGGGACAGTTCGCGAACCTGCCCGCGGGCGAGATCTTCATCGCGCCGGTGGAGGACTCGGCCCACGGACTGCTCGTGGTCGACCGCGCGATCGCGGCGGTCGGCCCGGCCGGTCTCGTCGACGAGCCGGTGCGCATCGAGTTCCGCCGCGGCCGCGTGGTCGACGTGGCGGGCGGCGAGCGCGCCCGCGCCTTCCGCGACCTGATCCGCGCGCCGGGAGCCGACGTGATCGCCGAGCTCGGCATCGGCACGAACGAGCGCGCCCGCCTGATCGGGAACGTGATGACGGACGAGAAGGTGCTCGGGTCGGCCCACGTCGCGGTCGGCTACAACCTGGGCAGCTACGGCGGCCGGAACGACTCGCCGGTGCACTGTGACGGGTGCTTCGCCGACGCGACGATCGAGGCGGACGGCCGCGTGGTGATCGACCGCGGCGCAGTCGTCAGCGCCTGACCGGCCGCCCGGCGGCGATGCGCCGTCCGTCCGGGCCTCAGACCGGCGGCGGACCGTGACACGCGTCGCGTTCGAGCGCCGTCCGACACCACCGGAGCACGGCCTCCACGTCGACGCCGCGATGCGACGGCGCGTACGGCGAGAGCCTGCGCTCCGCCTTGCCGAGTTGGCTGCGCATGCCGATCCGGTGCCCTCGCGCCTCCTGGTAGGGCGCGACGGCCACGTGCACGAGGCCCTGGTAGAAGTCGCGCTCGTCGGCGGCGGCGCTCCGCCACAGGTCCTCGAGGACCTCGTGCGCCGCGAAGCCGTCGCCCGCGCGGACCAGCCGTAGCCCTTCGGCGAGCCGCGCGACCGGGTCCACGTCGTCGTCCTGTCCCTGCACCGTCGAAGCATCGCGCCCGCCCAGGCGCCGCGCGCCGGCGACGAACGGCTCAGGGACGCGGAAGCTGTCGGCCGAACGGCGTCCGCTCCGCCAGCAGACGGAGCGCTCCGACCTCGTGGACGTCCAGCGGGAGACCACGGGCCGGCGGCTCGTCGAGTCGGTAGTGGAGCGACACGCCCGGCCGGTCCGTGCTCGGCTGGGTGGTCGGTCGGACGGCAGGCCAGCACTTGGCCATCGCGGCCCGCGACCGCGTGTTCGCCTCGTTCACGATCGCCGTCAGCGGCAGGCCCGTCAGCCCGGCGAGCGACCACGCGATCTGCTTCGCCGCCGCGTTCACGGCGCCACCCTGGAGGTCAGGGTGGAGATAGGTCCGCGTGCGCAGGACGTCGCCGCGGCGGACCACGCCCGCCAGACCGAGCGGTTCGCCGTCCCGCTCGACGACCAGCGTCAACGACGTGCCGCGCCACTCGTCGCCGTGGGCCAGCACGAGCAGACGCTCGTGCACCGTCGCCCGGCCGAACGGCCCGAAGACGTCACGGATCGCCGGCAGGTCGAGGTTGAGGCCGAGTCGGCGGAGGTCCGAGGCGGGAAGCCACCGCCAACGCACGCCCGCGTGGTCGAGGCTGACACGGCCGGCCCGACCGGTCGGCTGGAGAAGGGCGGTCGCCATCGTGAGGCCGACGATGCGCGTCGGCGCACCGCGCCGCAAGCAGGTACCCCGCTTCTACACCGGTCGGTGACCGCCTCGTCACCCGGGACGCGACCCGGTCGTCGGGGCGGGGCCGGTCAGGCGGCCGTCGACTGCTCGAGCAGGACGACGGCCTGTGCCGCCAGGCCCTCGCCACGGCCCACGAAGCCGAGCCCGTCCGTCGTGGTGCCCCGCACGGAGATCCGGTCGGGCGATGCGCGCATCGCGGGCGCGAGCGCCGCCGCCACGTCGTCGACGTGCGGCGCGATCCGCGGCGCCTGGCCGACGACGACGCAGTCCGCGTTGACGAGCCGCCAGCCCGCCTCGGCGAGCTCCGTCCACGTCAACGCGAGCAGGTCGAGCGAGCGCGCGTCGCGCCACACCGAAGTCGACGGGAAGCGACGCCCGATGTCGCCGCGGCCCGTGGCGCCCAGCGAGGCGTCGAGCAGCACGTGGCAGACCAGGTCGGCGTCCGAGTGGCCGTCCGGTCCGAACGGGTGCGGGATCGTCACCCCGCCCAGCACGAGCGGGCGGCCCTGGACCAGCCGGTGGGCGTCGAACGCCGTGCCGACGCGCAGCGACGTGCCCGACGGACCGTCAGACAAACGAGACCTGGCGCTGGTCGCGGCGGCGGAACTGCGTCACCGTGCGGTAGCCCGCGTCGTAGGCGAGCCGCAGCGCCCGGTCGAACTCCCAGCCGATGTGCTCGTCCGTGTGCGCGTCGGACGCCAGCGAGATCGGGACGCCGGCCCGCTCGAGCGCGGCCAGGAAGGCCGGCGCGGGGTAGATCTCCTCGGCGCCCTTCCGGAGCCCGGCGGTCGAGAGCTCGGCCACCACGCCTGCCGTCGCGAACGCCTCCGTGGCCCGCTCGTACAGTCCGGGGAGCAGGTGGGCGGTCGGTCGGTCCCCGAAGACCTTCGCCAGGTCGGGATGGGCCATGACGTCGAAGAGCCCGGACGCGGCGGCCGCCACGAGCGTCTCGACGTAGGTCTCCCAGACCGCGTCGACCGAGGCCTCGGCCCAGACGGACCAGTCGGGATGGTCGACGGCGAGATCGCCGAGCCAGTGGACGGCCCCGAGCAGGTAGTCCCACTCGTACGGTGTGACGAGCGTCGCGGTCTCGGACTCCCGTCCGGGCAGGTAGTCGAGCTCGAGCGAGACGAGCAGCGGCAGGCGCTCGTCGTCCCGGGCCTCGGCCAGGAGACCGTGGTACTCGTCGAGGTCGGACTCGGCCGACTCCTGCCAGAACGGATGGGCGGACAGGGCGGCCGCCTGCCGGAAGCGATGGACGTGCTCCGTCAGGCCGATCTCGCCGATGCCGTGGTCCGACGCCGTCCGGACGTAACGGCGCAGCTGCTCGATCGAGAGGTGCTCGTCGCGCAGCGTCTCACCGTCCGGCGCCAGATGGAGGTGGTAGTCGACCCGCACGGAGCGGAGCATAGGCGGCCCGTCCGGACCGGCCGCCTCGCCGGTCAGTCCGCCCGATCCGCGAGCAGCTCGGCGGCCCGGTGGAGGTCCGCCCGCGTCGTGACCTTGATGTTCTGCGGGTCGCCGGCCACGCAGATCACGCGACCCCCCGCGCGCTCGACGAGCGAGGCGCAGTCGGTCGCCACCGCGGCGTCCGCTCCGGCCGTCGCGAACGCCCGCCGCAGCACGCCGGCGGGAAAGCCCTGCGGCGTCTGGGCGGCCCGCAGGTCGGCGCGGTGGAGCGTCTCGACCACGGTCCCGTCGCCGCCGACCCGCTTGACGGTGTCCGTCACCGCGAGCGAGGGGACGACGCCGTCGGCACCCTCGGCGAGACCGATCAGCACCGCGTCGATCACGGCCGTCGTGACGAGCGGTCGGGCCGCGTCGTGGACGAGCACGAAGGCCACGCCCTCGGGCACGAGCTCGAGTCCCCGGCGGACCGACTCCGCCCGCGAGGACCCGCCGGCCACCGCGGCGGCGACCTTGCCCGCCGCCAGGTCGTCCACGACGGCCGAGAGCCGGTCCTCCCAGCCCTCCGGGACCACGCAGACCACGCCCGAGACACCGGGATGCTCCTCGAACGCCTCGAGCGAGGCGGCCACGAGCGTGCGGTTCCCGAGCCGGACGAAGGCCTTCGGACGGTCGGCGTCGAGGCGCTCGCCGGAGCCGGCCGCCACGATGACGGACCAGACCTCGAGCTCGCCCTCGGGCACGGCGCCTAGGAGCCCGTTGCGGCAACCATCGGTCCCCGAGACTCCTAGGAGCCGGAGAGGGTGCCGGCCTCGCGGTGGACGGCGATCTCGTCGAGGCGCTCGTCGAGGTAGCTCGTCGCGTCGGCCTCGTCCATGCCCTTGGCGTACATCAGCTCGGAGACCAGGATCTTCTTCGCGCGGGACAGCAGCTGCCGCTCGCCGGCCGAGATCGGCTTCTCGCGGGAGCGGCCGGTCAGGTTGCGGATGACCTCCGCGACCTCGTGGATGTCGCCCGAGCGCAGCTTCTCCTGGTTGTGCTTGAAGCGCCGGGACCAGTTGCCCGCGATGACGGTGTTCTCGCCGCGCAGCACGTCGAGGACCTCCTCGACCTCCTCCGCCCCGATCACGGCCCGCAGGCCGGCCTCGGCCGCCGCGTCGGCGGGGACCATCACGGTCATCTCGTTGTGGAGGATCTGGATGATCAGGTACTCGCGGTCCTGACCCTGGACCGACGTCGTGTCCTTGCGGACCACGACTCCGGCGCCGTGCTGGGGATAGACGACCTTGTCTCCGACCTCGTACACGGACGTAGTTCCTCCCGGGGGCCGCCGTCCCCCGTACGAGGGAGCGACCTCCAGTCTAGCCCGTCGCCCACGCGAAGACGAGTCCCAGAGGACGCGGACCCGCGCAACGCGGAGCGGGTCACATCTGGAGGTAGCGATCCGCCAGGTTGTGCTCCTGGAGCCGCCGCAGGCCGTCGCGGATCTCCCGCGCGTGGACCGGGCCGATGCCCTCGCAGGCCTCGAGCTCGCGCAGCGACGCGCGGACCAGCGCGTCGAGCCCCGCGAAGGCGGGCACCACGCCGCGCAGGAGCCGGTCGTTCAGCCGCGGGATCTGCGCGAGCGCTCGGTAGCCCCGCGGGATGACCGCGTGGTCCATCGGGTTGATGCGCCCGTAGCCGAGCACCTCCGCCAGCACGTCGAACTCCAGCAGCCGCTTGTACGGCAGCGCCGACAGACGGGCCAGGACGAGCCGGTCCTCGTGCGCCACGTCGCCGACGAGGTAGTCGCGGACGAGGTTCCGACGGTCGCGCGGCACACCCTCCATCAGCTCGGCGAGCTGCATGTCGATCAGCCGGCCCTCGCTGCCGAGCTCCGCGACGTTGCGCGCGATCTCGTCGCCCATGCGCGTCGCCATCTCGGCGCGCTGCACGACCACGAGCACGTCGTCGAGCGTGACGGCGTTCTGGAACTCGAGCGCGGTCAGGCGCGAGGACACCGCCTCGAGCCTGCTCCGGTAGGTCTCGAGCGTGGCCACCGCCTGGTTCGTCTTCGCGAGGACGGCGGCGATCGTGTCGAGCTGGTACCGGACCGTGCCGACGTAGACCGAGACCGTGTCGCGGCGCTGCGAGATCGAGATGACGAGGGCGCCCGTCTGCTTCGCGACGCGTTCGGCGGTGCGATGCCGGGTGCCCGTCTCCTGCGAGGAGATCGTCGGGTCGGGCATCAGCTGGACGTTGGCCGACACGATCCGCGTCGCACCCGCGTTGAGCACGATCGCCCCGTCCATCTTCGCCAGCTCGAACAGGAACTGGGCGGTGAACGGGTGGTCGAGCTGCAGGCCGCCCGAGAACAGGAACTGCAGCTCGGACGGCTCGCCGATCACGATCAGCGCCCCGAACTTGCCGCGGATGATGTCGTCGATCCCGCGTCGCAGCTCCGTCCCCGGGGCGATCCGCCGCAGCGCCCCGATCAGCGCTGGGTCTCGGCGGGGGTCGTCCTCGGGCATATCACCGTAGTGTAACGAGGCATGCGACCCCCGCCCTGTCCCTCCGACCTGCCGCTGCTGGTCGTCGACGCCGACTCGCTCATGCACCGCGCCTACCACGCGATGCCGCCCGTCAAGGGCGCGGGCGGCCGACCCGTCGGGGCGCTGCTCGGCTTCACCAACATGCTGCTCATCGCCTGGGACGCGAACCCCTCGCGGGCCGTGGCGACGTGTCTCGACAGCCGCGAGCCGGGCTACCGGAGCAGGCTCCATCCGCCCTACCAGGGGCAGCGCGACCCGTTCGACGCGGCCATCATCGAGCAGCTCGACGACCTGCCCGCCTTCATGGGCGCGTTCGGGATCTACGCACCCAAGGTCAGCCCGCACGAGGCCGACGACCTGCTCGCGACGCTCGTGGACCGCGAGGAGGCGCGCGGCGGCTCGGCGCTCGTGCTGACCTCGGACCGCGACGCGTTCCAGCTCGTGTCCGACCGGACCATCGTCCTGCGTCCCGGCGGCGCGGGCAGGGAGCTGG
>CADCWC010000163.1 GCA_902806305.1 uncultured Thermoleophilia bacterium
GGCAGCGTCGCCCGCGGCGGTCACGAGACCGAGCTGGCGGTCCTCGCGCCCGTCGTCCGCCGACCGCAGGCGCCGCACGACCTCGTCCGGCGGCAGTCCCCCGGCCATCAGGTCGAGCCCGCCGGGCCCGTAGCCCACGTTGGCGAGCGCCTGCGTCGCCACGGCCCCCACCCCGGCGCGGGCCCACGACACCACGGAGCCGACGGCCAGGAACTTCGAGGCGACCGCGACGCCGACCTCGCCGGTCGACGGGTCGGCCGCGGCGATCGAGAAGGTCACTCGAGCGTCTGCCCGGGCGCGATGTCGAGGACCTCGGCGTCGACGCCGAGCGTCGCGAGCTCGTCCCGCAGCGCCGCGGGCGTGCCCACGAGCGGCGGGAACGTCCCCCAGTGGCCGCCGAGCACCTGCCGGACGCCGAGCAGGCGGACGGCGTGGGCGGCGGCGTAGGGCCCCATCGTGAAGTGGTCGCCGATCGACAGCACGGCGAGGTCCGGCGCCCACAGCTCCCGGATCAGGGCCATGTCCGAGAAGACGTCGGTGTCGCCGGACTGGTAGACGCGGAAGCCGTTCTCGAACGTGATGACGTAGCCCTTCGGCTCGCCGCCGTAGAGCGCCGGACCGCCCGCGCCCCCGGGCAGCCCGCCGGTGTGCTCGGCCTTCGTCATGGTGAAGCGGACGCCGCGCTGCTCGACGCTGCCGCCCTGGTTGAACGTCACGACGCCGTCCACCCCCTGGGACTCGAGCCAGTCGCCGACCTCGACGGGCGCGAGGACCGGCGCGCCGGTGCGGGCCGCGACCGCCACCACGTCGCCGACGTGGTCGCCGTGCCCGTGGGTGACGAGGATCAGGTCCGTGTCAGGACGCTTCAGGGTGTCGGGCGTCGACGGGTTGTCGGTCAGGAACGGGTCGACGAGGATCCGCACGCCGCCGGGACTCGTCCAGCCCCACGTGCCGTGCCCGTACCAGGTGACCTTGACGTCGCGGCCGATCATCGGCGAGAGCTCCCGTTCCGAGTGGTTCGTCGTTCGCGCCGACACCCTACCCCGACGTGGCGGCCGCGGGTGCGGCGCCCACGTCGCCGCGGTCAGGGCGCCTGCGGCGGCGTGTGGCAGACCGCCTCGACGTTGTTGCCGTCGGGGTCGAGCGCGTACGCGCCGTAGTAGTCGGCGTGGTACTGCGGGCGTGGTCCGGGCGCGCCGTTGTCCGTGCCGCCCGCGGCCAGGGCGGCCGCGTGGAACGCGTCGACCGAGGCTCGATCGGACGCGACGAAGGCGACGTGCACGCTCGACGGACCTCCGCCCTCCACCAGGTAGAAGTCGTCGTTCCCCGGCGTCCCGAAGCCGACCGTCCCGGGCTCCGGCTCGTACAGCGGGCCGATCCCGAGCGGCGCCAGAGCCGCCTCGTAGAAGGCCCGCGAACGCGCGACGTCGTTGACCCGCAGGCTCAGGTGGTCGAGGAACGGCCTGCGGTCCGGCATCGGCGTCGTCTCGCGGTCCGCTCAGCGCCCGAGGGCGAACGGGCGGGCCGCGTCGCGGGCCCAGTCGATCGCGTCGGTCGGGTACAGGCCGAGCCAGAGGATCACGACGACGGACAGCGCGCCCGCGGCCAGGACCATCGGGTAGCCCGAGGCGCGGCGCACGCTCGGCGTGGGCTCCGCGCCGTCGCGACGGTCGAAGAGCGCGAAGCCGATGCGGAGGTAGTAGCCGAGTGAGATGGCCGTCGCAACCACGCCGACCACCGCCAGGTACGTGTAGTCGGCGTCGACCGCCGCCTGCCAGACGACCAGCTTGGCCAGGAAGCCGCCGGTCAGCGGGAAGCCGGCCAGGGACAGCAGCGAGAGGGCCATGACGCCCGCCAGGTAGGGCCGCTCGAACCCCCACCCACGGAGCGTGTCGAGCGTCACCGGGCCGCCGATCTCCCGCTCGCGCGCCGCCACCGCGGCGAAGGAGCCGATCGTCATCGCCGTGTACACGGCCAGGTAGAAGAGCAGCGCGCTCGACCCGAGCTCCGAGCCCGCCACGACGGCGGTCAGCAGGTAGCCGGCGTGGCCGATCGAGCTGTAGGCCAGCATCCGCTTGACGTTCGTCTGGGCCAGAGCCACGACGTTGCCGAAGATCAGCGACAGGATCGCGAGGGTCGCCAGCGCGGGCTGCCACTGGTCGGCCTGCGCGGGGAGCGCCTGGAGCAGCACGCGGAGCAGGACGGCGAACGCGACGGCCTTCGTCGCGGCGGCCATGAACCCGGTGACCGGCGTCGGTGCTCCGTCGTACACGTCGGGCGTCCACTGGTGGAACGGGACGGCCGAGATCTTGAACGCGAGCCCGGCCAGGACCATCGCCGTGCCGGCGAGCGCCAGCCGGTCGTCGGCGGCGCCGTCACCGAGCGCGGCCGCGATCTCGTCGAAGCGGAACGACCCGGTCGCGCCGTACAGGAACGCCGCGCCGTAGAGCAGCACGGCCGAGCCGACGGAGCCGAGCACCAGGTACTTCAGCGAGCTCTCGAGCGAGAACCGCGACGTGAGGTCGAAGGCGCACATCGCGTAGAGGGTGATCGAGAAGAGCTCGAGCGCCACGAACAGCGACACGAACGAGTTGGCCACGGCCAGCAGGTCCATCCCCACGGCGGCCAGCAGCAGCAGCGCCACGAACTCGGCGGCCCGCGTCTCCATGCGGTCCCAGCCGTAGGCCACGAGCAGCGTGAGCACGCCCGCGCCGGCCACGATCACGCGCATCCCGTTGCCGAAGCGGTCGACCCGCAGCTGCTCCGACGCGACGAGCCAGTCGCCGCCGCCGAAGTCCCAGATCGCGATGGCCGTGGCGGCCGAGCCGATGAAGCAGCCGAGGCCGATGAAGACGGCCACGTCGCGCTGCGTCCGCCCGCCGAGCAGCACCGCGACGAGCAGCAGGAGCCCCGCGCCGCCGAGCAGGACGAGGTCGGGCGCGAGCGCACTCCACTGCAGGTTCGGCGTCTCGATCATCGCGCGGCCGCCTCGGCGGCGGGCTCGGCGAGCCGCGACGTGTCGGCGTCGATCCGATCCGTCACGCCGAACGGATAGAAGGACAGGGCCAGGACGGCCAGCACGAGCGGCACGATCGTCAGCAGCCCACCCGACGGCACGAGGTCGGGCGGCTCACCGGCCTCGACCGCGCCGCCCACGCGGTCGTGCAGCAGGGCGGAGATCCACCGCAGCATGTACATGGCCGCCAGCACGATCGCGGTGGAGGCGAGCACGCCCGCCCAGACCTCGTACTCGAACGCGCCGAGCAGGATCAGGAACTCGGAGGCGAAGGTGCTCGACCCCGGGACGGCGAGCGTCGCCACGCCGACGACGAGCACGATCGTGGCCAGGATCGGCCGGCCGCGGGCGAGCCCGCCGAGGCGGACGAACAGGTCCGAGCCGGTCTGGGTCGCCACCCAGCCCGCCAGCAGGAACAGTGACGCCGACAGCAGGGCGTGATTGACCATCTGGAACGCGGCGCCGGACGCGCCGCGGTCGTTGAGGACGAAGATGCCGAGCGTGATGAGGCCCATCTGACCGATCGACGAGTACGCGATCACGCCGCGCGAGTCGGGCTGCCGGAAGGCGAGCAGCGAGCCGTAGAGGAGGCCGATCATGGCCAGCACGAGCAGGATGTCCCGGTACTCGGCCACCGGCTCGGGGAAGATCGGCAGCACCAGCCGCAGCAGCCCGTAGGCGCCCGCCTTCGAGGCGAGGCCCGACAGCACGGCGGCGACCTCGGGCGGCGACTGTCGGTAGGCGTCCGGCAACCAGCCGTGGAACGGCCAGATCGGGCTCTTGATCGCGAAGGCGACGAGGAAGGTCGCGAAGATCCACTCGGACGTCGAGCCCGAGAGGGCGTCGATGTCGAACGTGATCGGGCCCTCCTGGTCGAGGGCGAGCGCGATCATCCCGACCAGCATCAGCAGCGTGCCGACGAACGTGTAGACGATGAACTTCAGCGTCGCCTGTGTCCGTCGGGCCCCGCCCCAGACGCCGATCAGGAAGTACAGCGGGATCAGCATGGCCTCGAAGCCGACGTAGAACATGATCAGGTCCTGCGCCGTGAAGAGCAGGAGCAGCGCGCTCTCGAGCAGCAGCAGGAGCGCGTAGTAGGCGCGCGTGCGGGCGCCTCCCTCCCAGGCGGCGTAGCCCACCGCGCAGGCCATGACGAGCGCCGTCATCGCCACCATGGCGAGCGACAGCCCGTCGATGCCGACGTGGAAGCGGATCCCGAGGTCGGCGACCCACGCCTCGTCGGTGGCGAACTGCTCGCCGCCGCCGATGTCGAAGCGGTAGACGAGCCCCGCCACGGCACCCGCCACGGCGAGCGAGACGAGGGTGGCGAGGTAGCCCGCGAGGGCGCGCGAGACCGGCAGCAGCGCGAGCAGGACGGCGCCGACGAGCGGCACGGCGATCAGCGCGGTGGCGTTGATGCTCAGCGAGTCCATCAGGCCTGCACCATGAAGAGCAGGAGCAGGGCGCCGACGCCGACCGCGAAGACGAGCGCGTACAGGCGCACGACCCCCGTCTGGGAGACGCCGAAGCCGCGGGCCACAAGGCGGGAGGCCGGTCCGACGGCGTCGAGCGGCGCCTCGAAGAACGGCCGCTCCACGAAGCGACGGATGAGGTTCGAGGCTGCGGCGGCCGGCCGGTAGAGGATGGCGTCGTACAGCTCGTCCCACAGGAACCGGCGCTCGGGGAGGACGGCGAGGCCCGTCGAGGCCCGCTCCGGGATGACCGCCGGCCGCCGTCCCCAGAGGCGGAAGGCGAGCACGGAGCCGAGCAGACCGGCGGCGACGGCCGCCGCCGTGGTCAGGTACTCCTGCGCCACCGACGGCTCGACCATCTCACCGGTGCCGTACGTGATCGGCTCGAGGAAGTCCGTCATGTAGTGCGTCACGCCGGGGATCTGGAGGAGGCCGCCGACGGTGGCGAGGGCGGCCAGCGCGTAGACCGGCCAGAGCATCGTCGCGGGCCCCTCGCCGTGGTCCGTGTGCTTGGGCGCCTCGTCGGCCGCGTAGGGCGAGGACTCGCCGTAGAAGACCAGGAACAGGAGCCGGAAGCTGTAGAGGCCGGTCAGGAACGCCCCGACGATGCCGGCCACCCAGGCCACCCAGCCGATCGCCCCGCCGACCTCGAGGCCCGAGCTCAGGATCGCGTCCTTCGACCAGCCGCCCGAGAACGGCACGATCCCGACGAGGGCCAGCGAGCCGATCCACATCAGGATGGTCGTGCGAGGCAGGAACCGTCTGAGGCCGCCCATGTGCCGGATGTCCTGCTGGTCGTGCAGGGCGTGGATCACGATGCCCGCGCCCATGAACAGGAGGGCCTTGAAGAACGCGTGCGTGACGAGGTGGTACATCCCGGCCCAGTACGCCCCGAGACCGACGCCCATGAACATGTAGGCGATCTGGCTCATGGTCGAGTAGGCGATGATCCGCTTGATGTCGTGCTGGAAGAGCGCGATCAGGCCCGCCATCACGAGCCCTGTCGCCCCGATCACCACGATCAGGTTCGAGATCGCCCCGGACTCGGCGTAGAGCGGGTTCATCCGCGCCACGAGGTAGACGCCCGCGGTGACCATGGTCGCCGCGTGGATCAGCGCCGAGACGGGCGTCGGACCCTCCATCGCGTCGGGCAGCCACGTGTGCAGCGGGATCTGCGCCGACTTGGCGAGCGCGCCGATCAGGAGCAGCCCGCACGCCCAGTCCAGGTGGCCGCGATCACTCAGGACCGGGACGCCCGCGAAGACCTCGCGGTAGTCGACCGTCCCGAGCTCGCGGAAGATCAGGAAGGTGCCGATGGCGAGGCCCACGTCGCCGACGGCGTTCATCACGAAGGCCTTCTTGGCCGCCGCCACGGCCGTCGGCCGGTGGTGCCAGAAGCCGATCAGCAGGTAGCTCGAGAGGCCGACCATGCCCCAGCCCACGAGCAGCAGGACCAGGTTGCCCGCGAGCACGAGGATCAGCATCGAGAACACGAACAGGTTCATGTACGCGAAGAAGCGGCGCTCCTGCGCGTCGTCGTGCATGTAGCCGAGCGAGTAGACGTGGATCAGGAAGCCGACCCCGGACACCACGAGCAGCATCACGGCCGACAGCGGGTCGAAGAGGATGCCCACGTCGGCCCGGAAGTCGCCCGCGCTCAACCACGTCCAGATCGTGTCCGCGACCACGCGCTCCTCGGCCGGGCGGTCGCGGAGATCGAGGAAGGCGAGGACGCCGAGCACGAAGGAGACGAGCATCGCGGCGCAGGCCACGAGGCCCGCGACGCGGCGCGGGACGCGGTCGGCGAGCAGCGTGATCAGCACGCAGCCGACCAGGGGCGCGGCGAAGGACGCCCAGACGTACCCGCTCGTGCTCATCCGTGCAGGCTCCTCAGCTGATCGGTGTCGAGCACGAGGTCACGGCGCGCCATGGCCACGATCAGGCCGAGGCCGACGACCACCTCGGCCGCCGCCACGCCCATCACGACGAGGGCGAAGACCTGGCCGTCGTGGCCGCCGACGTGGCGGGAGAACGCGACCAGGGCGAGGTTCGCCGAGTTCAGCATGATCTCGAGCGAGAGCAGCACGGTCAGCGGGCTGCGACGCAGGAGGACGCCCGCGAGGCCGATGACGAAGAGCAGCCCCGAGACGATCAGGTACGGGACGACGTCCGGGCTCACCGGTCCACCCCCACGCCCGGTCGCGGCGCGCCGCCCGCCCGGGTGGCGGCGATCTCGGCCTCCACCATCGCGGCGGAGGCGCCGCGCCGGCTCGAGACGGCGTTCGTCGCCTCGGCGTCGTCCGACCGCCGGGTGCGCTGCGGACGCTGTCCGCCGCCGAGCACCACGCCCGCCACCGCCGCCACGAGCAGGAGCAGCGACACGACCTCGAACGACAGGACGTACTCGGTCAGGAACGCCTCGCCGACGGCCTGCGGCGAGCCGAACCCGGGCTCCCCCTCGGCGGCGGTCACGTCGGCCGCCTCCCCGAAGCCGGCGCCGCCGTCGGCCAGCGCGATCTCGGCCAGGATCGCCCCCACGGCGACGACCGCGGCCCAGAGCTGCCACGGCCGCCCGCGTCGCGTCCCGACCTGGCTGCGCGGGCCGATGTAGGCGATCACGAACAGGAACATGACCATGACGGCGCCCGCGTAGACGATGATCTGGGCCGCGGCCACGAAGTCGGCCTCGAGCAGCAGGTACATCGCGGCGAGGGCGACGAGGTTGCCGATCAGCGCCAGGGCGGACACGAACGGGTTGGCCTGGACGACGACCGCGAGCGCGGTGGCGAGGGCCACGACGGCGGCGAGGTAGAAGACGACGGTGGTCACGCGGGCTCCGCCCCCTCGGGGTTCGTGGCGGTCACGACGTCGTACATGCCGAGGACGCGCTCCATCTCCTGGGCCGGCGTGTCGAACGGGTCGACGGCCTGGGACGGCGTGCGCCGGACCGGCTTCGCGAGGAGCATCGGCTTCGTGTAGACGAGCGCCTCGCGCGACAGCTCGGACAGCTCGAAGTCGTTCCCGAGCGTGATCGCGTCGAACGGGCACGCCAGCTCGCAGTAGCCGCAGAAGATGCACCGGGCCATGTTGATCTCGTAGATGCGGGCGTACCGCTCACCCGCCGAGACGCGGTGGTCGGCCGTGTTCTCGGCCGGCACCACGCGGATGCAGTCGGCCGGGCAGGCCGCCGCGCACAGCGAGCAGCCGACGCACTTCTCGAGGCCGTTGTCGTGGCGGTGCAGCTGGTGGCGACCCCGGAAGCGCGGGTAGACCGGCCGCTTGTACTCCGGGTACTGCTGCGTGACCGGCTTCTTGAACAGATGCCGGAACGTGACCGAGAAGCCTTTGACCTGGTCGAGCATGCGCCGCTTCCTTTCACGCCTCGCCGTAGACGACGAACGCGGCGGTGATGACGAGGTTGAGGGTGGCCACGGGCAGGAGCCACTTCCAGCCGATGCTCATCAGCTGGTCGAAGCGGACGCGCGGCACGGTGGCGCGCAGCCAGATGAAGATGAAGAGGAAGAGCGCCATCTTCAGCAGCATCCAGATCGGCCCGGGCAGGTACGGCCCGTTCGGGCCCGCCAGGAACAGCACGGCGCCGAGGGCCGAGAGCGTGATGGCGTTGATGAACTCGGCCGTCGCGAACATCCCGAAGCGCATGCCCCCGTACTCGGTGTGGAATCCCGCCACCACCTCGCCGTCCGCCTCCGGGAGGTCGAACGGAGGCCGGTTCGACTCGGCCACGGCGGAGACCGCGAAGGCCAGGAAGCCGAGGAACTGGGGGACGATGTACCAGGTCCAGTCGCTCTGGGCGTTCACGATGTCGACGAACGACAACGAGCCCGCGTGGATGATCACGCCGATGATCGAGAGCGTGAACGCCACCTCGTAGGAGACGAGCTGGGCGATCGAGCGCATGCCGCCGATCAGCGAGTACTTGGAGCCCGACGCCCAGCCGCCGATCAGGAGGCCGTAGAAGCCCATCGAGCCGAGCGCCGCCACGACGAGCACGGCGACCGACGAGTCCGCGATGTAGAGCTCGAACGTCCAGTCCGTGAACGGGACGTGCGCGGTCCCGCCGAAGGGCATCAGCCCGAACGCCGCGATGGCGCAGAAGAGCGAGATGAAGGGCGCGGTCAGGAACAGCCGCGGTCGGGCGCCGTCCGGGACGGCGCTCTGCTTGCGGATGAGCTTGACGAGGTCCGCGATCGGCTGCAGCAGGCCGCCCGGGCCGACGCGGTTCGGGCCGTAGCGGTGCTGGAAGCGGCCGATCAGCCGCCGCT
>CADCWC010000164.1 GCA_902806305.1 uncultured Thermoleophilia bacterium
GGCCGACCTCTGCGCCGCGGTGGACGGTCCGTACCCGCGCACGCACCCCGTGGCATCCGACGCCGACCTCGAGCGGACGCTCCAGGACATGCGGTTTCCCGTCGTGGTCAAGTCGTCACGCTCGGCGCTCGCCACGGCCGAGCGTGTCGTCTACCTCAAGGGTGCCCGTGTCGTCCGCGACGCCGGCGCGGCCGAGCGGGCGGTCGACGCTATCCGTGCCGCGGGAGGCGTCCCGCTGGTGCAGGAGTGGATCGCAGGCGACAAGTTCCACGCCGTGCTGATCCGGCGCTCGGGACAGACGACCTTCCGCTACGCCCACCGGTACGTCCGGGAGCTCGACGGCGGGTCGGAGGTGGCGCTCGAGACCATGTCGGCCGACACCGGCGCGGGCGGCGAGGCGATCGCGATGCTCGAGCGGCTGCTCGACGCGTCAGGCTACGACGGCTTCGTGCAGGCCGAGTTCTTCGAGCCACCCGCGGACGGTGGCCCCGTGATCCTGTTCGATGTCAACGCCCGCCTGTGGGGGTCGGTCGAGTTCCCCGAGAAGCTCGGGCTGCGGGTCGTCGAGCGGGTGGTACGCGACGCGGTCGGCGCTGTGCCGCTGCCCGACGCGGTCTACCGGGACGGCCGCCGGTACCACAGCGTGACCGGCGAGATCCGGTACCTGCAACGGCACCGCGCGGCCACGCGCGCCGTCCTCCGCACGACCCGGCCGGGTGACGTCTTCGACCACCCCTCCCTGACCGACCCGGCGCCCTTCGCCCTGGTCGTGCTGCGCAAGCTTCACGCCCTCCTGGAGCGCGCGAAGGGGCGGCGCTAGGGGCACGCCTCAGCCCGACCGGTCACGCGGCGCCGCGCCGTCAGGAGTCCGACGTCGGGTCGTCCGCGAACTCGCCGGCGTTCTGCAGGTCCCACTTCGAGAGGACGCCCATGTCCTCGTCGTCGGCCGCCGAGGGCTCGTCGCCCTCGGGTGGATCGGTGAGGGGCGCGTCACGTTCGTCGTCAGCCATGCTCTGACGTACCCGTCCGCGCCGACCTCATGCCTGCCGCCTGGACGGGGCTCGGACGCCGCGGGGTGACACGGCGGTGAGGAGGTGGAGACGAGGTGGTGAAGCGCCTTGGCGCCCTCGCTCGCGCGTGGGACGCTCCGACCCGATGACCGACCGTCTGCCCGCCCCCGCCGTCCTCCACCGCTCGTGAGCGGGACGCACCGTCCGCCGGCCTGGGCCGCCGCGGCGCCCGAGGTCGTCGTCGTGGCCGCCGTCCTCGCCGGCGCCGCCGCCCTCGGCGTGCTCGCCGGCGACCTGTCGGCCGTGCTCCCGGCGGTCACCGGGCTGCTCGTGCTCGTGGTCGTCACCGCGCGCCTGAGCGGCCCGCCCCGGCCTCCGCAGGACGACCGGCCGACGGCGCGTCATCCGTCGGGCGACGTGACCGTGACAGTCCCGGCGAGTTCGCGGTGGGTCAGGTAGCAGACGGTCGCGGTGTCGTCGATGACGTCGAGGAACCGCCGCAGCGTGGCCATCCGGTAGCCGCGCCCGATGACCTCCGGATGCATCGTGTAGGTGACGTGGCGGCGCTCGGCGAGCGCCGACTCGAACTCCGCCAGCCAGACGTTGAGGAAGGCGCTCTGGTCCGCGGGCCCGGCGGCGCCGGCGTCGAGGCTCCACCCGAAGTGGGGCCAGTCGTCGAGGCTCCAGTGGAACGGCAGCTCGAGCAGGGAGCTCCCGCCCCACTCCTCGACGTACGGTCGATCGTCGCCCATGCAGCTGCTGTCGTAGGTGAAGCCGAGCTCGACCAGCAGCTCGAAGGTCGTGCGGGTCAGGCGACCGCCCGGCGCGCGATAGCCGACCGGCCGGAGGCCGAGCTGCGACCGCATCGCCTCGAGTCCCTGCTCGAGCTCCTGCCGCTGGGCGTCGGCGTCGATGCGGTCGCCCGACAGGTGTCGGTGGCCGTGATGGGCGATCTCGTGCCCTGCGTCCAGGATCGCGCGGACGGCGTCGGTGTGACGCTCCACCGTGTCGCCCGGCACGTAGAACGTCGCGGGGATCCGACGTTCGGCGAGCAGGTCGAGGATGCGCGGCAGGCCTCGGACGATGCCGAAGCGCCCCTCCGACAGCGTTGCGAGGCGATCCTCGTACGCGTCGGAGACGCCGAGCCACCCCGCCTCGGCGTCGACGTCGAACGTCAACGAGACCCCGACGTCAGCGCCGTTCGGCCACGTCGGGAGCGGCAGCGATCGTGCCATCCTCCACCTCCTCGGCGCTACGCCGTCGCCACGCCCGGGTCGACACGCAGCGCACCGGCGCGGGCGAGGGCGGCGTCCGCGGCCGTCTCGAACCGGCGCAGGGACTCGTCGACCGCGCGGACGCGCTCGGCGTCGGGCGTGATGATCCAGGACGCCGGGCCGGCGGCGCGCACGAGCAGCCGCTTCTCCGGATCCTCGAGCGCCGTGAGGCGCGCCTCGACGCTCTCGGCGAGCTGCGTGGTTAGCCGCTCGAGCGCGTCGACCGCCGTCTCCGCGGCGCGCGCCGGCTTCGCGCCGAGGCACGAGCGCAGCTTCGGCAGGCGCACGCGCGCCGCGTCGCAGAGGGCCACGTTCTCGGCCAGCGCCCGCCGCAGCGCGTCCGCCTCGGCCGGCGTGGGCTCGGCTCCGTCCACCAGACCGGAGAGGAGGCCGACCGCCTCGCGGCGTACCCTGCCGGTCTCCCGCAGCGTCCACCGCACGTCGACCGTGAAGCCGTCGCGCGCCCGCCGCATCCCGTCCAGTCGCCGCCGGCGGATCGCTTGCCCGCGTCGCCGCGCGTGCTCGCGGACGGCCCGGCGGATGGCGGTCGCAGGCCACGAGGCAGACACGCGTCGCCGCAACCACGCGTCGAGCCTCGCCAGCCAGGCCCGTCCCAGATCGCTCGCCGCCGCCATCGTCGCCTCCTCCGTCGCTCTGGGGGAAGTACACGGCGCGGAGGCGCGCGTCAAGCACGACCGTGAGGATCGCGAGGCGGCGGACGCGGCCGCGTGCGGTCAGTCGGCCGCGGCGCGCCGGGTGGCTTCGGCCGCGTGCGACTCGCCGAGCTGCGGGATCGTCCGCGGCGCGTCCACGCGGTAGCCGTGCTCGTAGGTGAGCTCGCCGCCGAGATGCGCCGAGACCGAGACCAGTCCGGCCGTCACCGCGCTCAGCAGCTGAGCGGCACCCGACGGACGTCGGGGATCGCGCCTGCGCAGCAGGAGCGACCCGATCGACGTGGCCATCGCCATGCCGTTCAACGCGCCGTGGATCGCGCCCGTGCGCTTGCCCGGGGCGTGCTCGTCGACGCGCAGGTAGTCGAGCATGCCCGTCGTCGCGGTCGGGACGGCGGCGGCGACGGCCACGACGTTGTTCCAGTAGGCGACGATCGCCAGATCCTCCGAGCCGGTCGTGCGGGACGCGGCGTCGAAGAGCGAGACGAGCGGCAGCAGCGACGAGGGCACGTCGGTCAGGACCGGGTGCAGCGGGGTGCCGAGAAAGCTGAGGCGCGGGAGCCGCTCCCGCTGCTCCGGCGCGAGATGAAGGACCATGCCGCGTTCTGTCCTCGTTGCGGGGCGGCGAATCCTGCGGGTGTGTCCGTCGCCGGGTGCTCGAGGCGGCGGACGTGCGGCGCCGCGCCCGGAAGCCTGTGGCAGCGTTCGTCCATCGCCCGGAGGCCGCCGCACCACGTCCGTCTGCGGGTGCTCCGCCGCCGCCGACGGGCCGTGGTGGCGCTCCTCGTCGCGCTGCTGATCGGCCTGACGCTCGTCGTCCGCGGCGGCGACGAGGCCCCTCCGCGCCTCGTCCCGCGCGCCGGTGTCGACCGCGAGGCACTGCTCGCGTTCAGCGCCGACCGCGCGGCGGACTTCGAGCGTCGCGCCGCGGCCGGCCACAGCCACGTGCTCTACGGGCGGAGTCCCGGCGGCGTCCTCGTCGCGGCCGAGCGGACCGCCGCCTTCCGCGATCGCATCGAGGCGGCCACGGACGGCACGTCCGTCGACCCGGGGCTGCTCGAGGGACTCGTCCTGCTCGAGAGCGCCGGCCGGCCGGAGGTGATCGCGGGCGACGATGCGGCGGGCGCGGCGGGGCTTGCGCAGATCCTGGCCGAGACGGGGATGAACTTCCTCGGACTGCGTATCGACCTGGCGGCGAGCAGGCGCCTGACCGGCCGGATCGCGTCCGCGCAGGCGGCCGGTGACGAGGCGGCCGTGCGGCGCCTGCAGGCGGAGCGACGTCGCATCGACGAGCGCTTCGACCCCGACCGGGCGCTCGAGGCGGCCGTGCGGTACCTCGTGACGGCAGAGCGGCGCTTCGGTCGGGACGAGCTCGCGGTCGTGTCGTACCACATGGGCATCGGGAACCTCGAGGCAGTGCTCCGCGCCTACGCGGGCGTGGACGACGGACCGCCCGTCGCACGGGTGGTCGCAGATCGCGACCTGAGCTACGCCCGCCTCTACTTCGACAGCTCCCCCACGCGTCACCCCGCGGTGATGCGCCGCCTCGACGAGCTCGGCGACGACTCGCAGAACTACCTCTGGAAGGTGCTCGCCGCGCGGGAGATCATGCGTCTCTGGCGTGAGGATCGCGACGAGCTCGAGCGCCGTGACGACCTGCACACGGCGAAGGCCTCGGCCGAGGAGGTCCTCCACCCGCCGGACGACACTCCGCGTCTGGCCGGCCCGGACGACGTCGACCGGGCGTTCGACCGCGGCGAGCTCCAGCCGCTGCCGGTCGATCCGGGCACGTCCTTCCTGCGCGTGGACCCGCAGATGGGAGAGCTCGCGAGCCGGCTCGAGCGGGAGCCGGAGCTGTACCGCGGTCTCCGGCCCGGGGCCCTGGCGCTGCTCGTGTACCTGGCCGGGCGGGTCCACGACCACGCGGGCGGCGCGCCGCTGACCGTCACGAGCACGGTGCGGGACGAGCGTTACCAGGAGCTCCTGCGGGGTCGGAACGTCGAGGCCACCGGCGGGTACTCGCTGCACACGACCGGCTGGGCGTTCGACGTGCTGCGGCGCTACGCCTCGGGCCGCCAGGCGCAGGCCTTCCAGCACGAGCTCGAGCGGCTGCAGGGGCTCGACCTGATCGCCTGGGTGCGGGAGCCCGCCGCCATCCACATCACCGTGTCGCCGCGGGCGGCCGAGCTGGTGCCCGCGCTGCTCGAGGAGGCCCGGACGGACGACGGGTGAGGTCGGCCGGCCGGCGCGTCGTCGCGGTTCAGGTCTGGGCCGGGATGCCGATAGGGGCCGTGATGCCCGAGTCCACCCCTTCTGCCGCGGTGCCGCGCCCGTCGTCGTCGGGCGCTCCGTCGCTCGACGCGGGCCTCGAGGTGGCCGAGGTGCTCGACGCCCTGGCCGCGTCGCTAGTCGCCGCCCGGGCGATCGTCGAGGTCGCGTCGCTTCCCCGGCTCGACGTCGAGGCGGCGGCCTTCCGCACCGTCGTGCGGGAGCTCCTCCGCCAGGCGCTCGCCTGCCGGGGCGGCATGCCGCCGCGCCTGCGCGTGACGGCGGAGCCCTGTGGCGCCGACGTGTGCGTCGCCGTGACCGACAACGGCCTGGCGCCCGACGCACGGCCGGGCCGCGGCCGTGCGCCAGACGGCGTGCGTGCGGCGGTCGCGCGCATGGGCGGACACGTGTGGACGGAGCCCGCGCCGGACGGCGGCACGGCGGTGCTCTTCACGGTGCGCGCCGCCGCCTGACCCCTCGGCGGCCGAGCGGCGAGCCGTGTCAGCCGAGCTCGAGGCCGTGCGCGGCGACGTGCTCGCGGAACGAGCGGGGCCGGAACCCGAACTCACGCTCGACGACGTCGAGCGACAGGGCCACGTTGTCCTCGGCGAGGAGCTCGAGCGCGGCCGGCGTGACCGGCGGCTTCGGGAGGACCTGCAACGCCCGCGCCTGGAGCGCCACGAGGCCCGAGGGCACGTGCAGCTTCCGCACCCGCCGCTTGCCCCTGGCGGCGCCGATCACGTCCAGGACGTGGTCGTACGGGATCATCTCCGGCCCCCCGATCTCGACCGTTCGGCCGAGGCGGGCCGAGCCCTCCAGGCAGGCCAGGACGCAGCGCGCCACGTCGTCGACGTGCACGAGCTGGATCCGGACCGACCCGTCCCCCGGCACGGGCACGACGGGGAGGCGGACCAGGTCCGCCATGACCCTGACGAACTCCGAGCCCGGGCCGAACTGCACGGACGGCTGCAGGATCGTCCAGGGCACGCCGGCCTTCCGGATGGCGTCCTCGCCCCGCCGACGCCCGACGAGATAGCGACCGGGCCGGTCCTCCGCGCGGTCGATGCCGCCGAAGTGCACCATCCGGTCCACGCCGGCCGCCGTCGCGGCGGCGGCGAGCGCGGCGATGCCGTCGGCGTTGACCCGGTCGTACCCGCCCTTCGGCGGCTTCCGGTCCCCCGTCACGGCGGCGGCCGAGACGACGGCGGCCGCACCGTCGCACGCGCGGCGCAGCGACGCCGCGTCCGTGAGATCGCCCGTCACGATCTCCACGGAGGAGTCGGCGGCGGCGAACGCGCCGGGGCGGCGGACCATGGCCCGTACCGGGCTTCCGGCCTCGACCAGGGCGTGGACGACGCGCCGACCGACGAAGCCGTTCGCGCCGGTCACCAACACGGGTCCGTCCACGGTCGCCCCTCCTCCCGAGTCAGCCGTCGAGCCCGGCGGCCTCGAGCGACGCCAGGCGCCGCATGCCGAGCAGCGCTCGTGACTTTACCGTGCCGAGCGGCGTCGACGTCTGCTCGGCGATCTCGGGGTAGGAGAGGTCGGCGTAGAAGGCGAGGGCCAGCGTCTCGCGCTGGCTCGGTGGCAGCTCGCGCAGCGCCGCGACCACGTCGAGGTGGCGCACCTGGTTGCCGTCGTTCGCCTCGACGGCCGTCTCCCCCGCCTCGTACTGGGCGAGCGGCGGCCGAGCGGCGGCGCGGCGCGTCCAGTCGACGGCGCGACGGGCGGCGATGGTCCGGAGCCAGGCCGGGACCGGCGCGATCCGCGGGTCGAAGCGACCGGCACTCCGCCACGCGTCGAGGAAGATCTCCTGCGCGAGCTCCTCGGCCCTCCCGACGTCGTTCGTGCGACGACGGGCGAAGGCCCGGATGCTCGGCATGTGCCGGCGGTAGAGCTCCGCGAAGGCCGCGTCGTCACCCTCGGCCACACGCGCGACCAGGATCTCGTCGGACTCTCGGGAGGGGGCACGGGTCGGCATGGGCGACCTTTCGAGGCGAGGAAGGATGGGCGCTGGCCCGGTGACGAGCAGCTTATATCCTTTTTAGTCTCGTTAACACCACACACCGAAACTTTTTTCTGCCCGGCGCCGCCGACGCGCCCGGGAACGGCCTTTCTTGCCTAGTGCGGCGGCGGCTCCCCCCACGGGTCGCGGGCCTGTCGATGGAGCAGGCGCGCGAGGCGGCCGTGGTCGGCTCGCGACACGCCCAGCACCTCGAGGCCGAGGAGCTGACCACCCGGCGCCGGTGCGCGTCGCACGACGGCGCCCCGGAAGGTGACGGCGCCGCGCCCATCCCCCTCGAGCGTGACGCCGACGTGCGCGTCGAGCGGCACGGCGTCGCCGTGGACCAACACGCCGACGCCCGTGAGGCTCAGGTCGGTGGTCGTGCCGCGCAGGAGGTCGCCGCCCGCCTCCTCACGGATCAGCGCCGTGCAGCGGAACGGCACCCGCTCCGACCATCGCTCCGACGTGACGCGGAGCGCGTCGCCGACCCGCAGCTCGACCACGGCCGGCCCGTCGGCGTGCGCGGCGACGCCCCGGACGACGAACGTGGCGAACCAGGCTGCGTCCTCGGCGTAGAGGCGAGCCGTCAGCAGGTCGGCCGTCCGGACGCGCGCCGCGGGGTCGACCGCCCCGACCACGTCCACCCCGTCGACCGACGTGATGCCCACGGTCAGGAGCGGACCGTCGCCGCGGTAGAGCGTCACCGTCTCACCCGGCGCGAGCGTCGTCGCGAGGTCGAGCCGGAGGTCGTCGTCGTGGTCGAGGTCCATGCGGCGGGGGCGCCCGTCGATGCCTCGACGGCTCCGGTACGCTCCACATGACGCCCCGCCGACCACGGCGGTACGACGCGCGGATGTAGCTCAATGGTAGAGCACCGGCCTTCCAAGCCTGTGATGCGGGTTCGATCCCCGTCATCCGCTTCCCGCGAAGTGCCTGCGAATGGCGCTGTTCGATCGTCGGTCCGGGCTTCGCGCGGTTCGCGCTCGCCCGCGCCTGCCGCGCCGCGGCCGTCAAGGAGCCCTGGCCGCGCGTGCACGACCTGCGACACGCCTACGCGACGCACCAGCTCGCGGCGGGATGACCGCCCACGCCGTCGCGGCGCTGCTCGGCCAGGGCGACGCCCGGCTCGTGCAGCGCTGCCACGGCCACCCCTGCCGCACGAGCCGGCCCTTGCAGGGTCAGGCGAGCGCGTTCCGGGCTGCCCGGACTGACGGACGATCAGCCCGCGTGGAGCGGAACGGCCCCGGGGCCCTAGGCCCCTCCGCCGAGTTGACCGAGCCCCTTCTGGAGGTCCTCCCGGTCCATGACGGGGAACAGCTGGACGTTCGCCTTCATCGTGCCGAACAGCGGCTCGGTGATGGACGGAAGCTGGGAAGCGTCCTGAAGGTCGAACACGATGAAGGCGGTCCGGACGCCATTGTCCGGACCGAAGAACGCGGCTTCCGGCTGAAGTCGTCCGAGGGTCTCCCC
>CADCWC010000165.1 GCA_902806305.1 uncultured Thermoleophilia bacterium
TACGGCGAGTGGCTCCGACGGCAGGGCCGCCGCGTCGACGCGCGCCGGCAGCTGCGCGGCGCCCATGAGGCGCTTGCGTCGATGGGCGCCGACGGATTCGCCGAACGCGCCCGGCGCGAGCTGCTGGCGACCGGCGAGAAGGTGCGCAGGCGCGGCGACGACACCCGCGACGAGCTCACGGCGCAGGAGCTGCAGATCGCGCGGCTCGCCGGGGACGGGAGGACCAACGCCGAGATCGGCGCCGAGCTGTTCCTCAGCGCCCGCACGGTCGAATGGCACCTGCGCAAGGTGTTCGCCAAGCTCGGGATCACCTCGCGCATGGGACTGCGCGGAGCGCTGGCGAGCGGCGACGAGCGCCCGGCGCCGGCCTGAGGCGCGGTGGCCCAGGGGTCACGCGAGCGGCCCGGGCGCACGACCAGGGTTCCGACGGGCGCGACGCCGGGGCCCGCTGCGGGACGCTCGCCGCATGACAGGTCGAGCCCCATCCACCTTCTTCATCACGGGCGCGTCCTCCGGCATCGGACGGTCGCTGTCCCAGGCCGCGGCGGCCCGTGGGGACAACGTCGTCGCCGTGGCCCGCGACGTCTCCCCCCTCTCGGCGCTCGCCGCCGAGCACGGCGGCCGGGTCCTCACCCGCGCCGCCGACGTGCGCGACCGAGCCGCCGTCGAGGCCGCCGTCGCCGCGGCGGTCGAGACGTTCGGCCGCATCGACGTCGTCCACAACAACGCCGGCTACGGCGTCTTCGGCGCGGTCGAGGAGGTCACCGACGAGCAGGCGCGCGGCATCTTCGACACGAATGTCTTCGGCGTGCTGAACGTCCTGCGAGCGACGCTGCCGGTGCTGCGCGCGCAGCGCGCCGGGCACATCCTGCAGGGCTCGTCGTTCTACGGCCAGTCGGCGCACCCGGGCGTCGGGCTGCTCTGCGCGACGAAGTACGCGGTCGAGGGGCTGACGGACGCCCTGGTCGGCGAGCTCGAGCCCCTCGGCATCAAGGTCACGATGGTCGAGCCGGGCGCGACCGCGACGCCGTTCGGGAGCAACTTCGTGCCGGCCGCCGGCAGGATCGCCGACTACGACCAGACGGTCCGCGAGGTGGCCGAGGCCACGGCGGCGCTGCCGCCCTCGGCCTACGACGATCCCGACCGGGTGGCCGTGGCCGTCGTCGTGGCGGTCGACGCCGAGCACCCGCCGCTGCGCCTGGCCACCGGCACGAGCGGCCTCGAAGTCATGCGAGAGGCGTTGCGCAGCCGCCTGGACGAGCAGGAGGCGTGGCGGGCGACGTCCGCAGCCGTGGACGCCGCGCCCGCCGCCGTGTCCTGAGCCCCGCCGGGCCCGCGATGAACGCCGACGAATCGGCTCCCAACGATCCATGGAGGTCCTCATGAGCAAGACGCAGGCCGACAGCAACGGCACGAACGGCGCGCCGCACCGCCACGGCTCTCCGATGCGATTGGAGGTCGTCATCATCGGCGTGTCCGACGTGGACCGTGCGAAGGCCTTCTACACGGACATCGGCTGGCGAGTCGACGGCGACATCGGCGCCGACGGGTACAGGCTCGTCCAGCTCACGCCGCCCGGGTCGACGGCGTCGGTGATCTTCGGCAGCGGCGTCACCACAGCGGCGCCCGGCGCGGGCGGCAGCCTGCTGCTCGCCGTGGACGACATGGAGGCCACCCGCGAGGCGCTCATCCGCCACGGCGTCGAGGTCAGCGAGATGTTCCACGACGCGGCCGGCAGCCTCGCCGGCGGCTTCTTCGCCTCGCCCGAGCGGGAAGCCCCCGGCCCCGATCCCGAGGGCCGGTCCTATGCGACCTACGCCCGGTTCAGCGACCCCGACGGCAACACCTGGCTGCTGCAGGAGATCGTCGAGCGGCTCCCCGGCCGGGTCGACCCGGTGGACTACGCGGCCTTCGCGAAGGCCGATCCCGACGGCGCCCCGGGTGGCCGTGGCTGACGCCGCGCCGTCCGCCCGCGCCGGCGGCCGGCCATCCCTTCCGGCCAGGGGATCGACCAGGGGATGCACGGGCGCGAGTCGTCGTCCGCGGCGAGAAGGTGCAGCCCACCACAACCGCACGGAGGTCAGCAGTGAGCACCACGGACTTGAGCGCCGCGCGCGCGACCGAACTGCCCGGGCCGGACGTCCTCGACATGCGCGTCGAAGTGGTCGTCGTCCCCGTCTCGGACGTCGATCGGTCCAGGCGGTTCTACGAGCAGCTCGGGTGGCGGTTCGACACGGAGCTGGTGAGCGACGACGGCGTGCGGCTCATCCAGTTCACGCCCCCGGGCTCGCTGTGCTCGGTGAGCTTCGGTTCGGGCATCACGTCCGCCGAGCCCGGGTCGGTCGAGAGCCTGGTCCTCGCCGTCCACGACGTCGAGGCGTCCCGCGCAGCGCTCGTGGCACGTGGCATCGACGTGAGCGAGGTCTTCCATGACGCCGGCGGCGTCTTCCACCACACCGGCACGGACGGCCGGGTGCCGGGCCCGCACCCCGAGCGTCGGACCTATGCGTCGTGGGCGTCGTTCGAGGACCCCGACGGCAACGGCTTCCTCCTCCAGGAGATCACCTCCCGCGCCCCGGGAAGGTGAGGTCGGCCGTGGCGAGCGACGACGATCGCGCGGGCCGCCGCGCCGCCCCTCCTGGACCAGCTGCTGCAGCCGGCCGCGAGTCCTCGGGCATGACCCCTTCGGAGCCGGCCCTGGAGCGCCTCGCATACTGCCTGGCCGCGGCGGCCTCGGCGTACGATCCCGCGCTGCTCAACACGTGGGAGCGGACCCACGCCGCCCACCTCCCCGAGGCGGCACCGGCGGACGAGCCCGAACCCCCGGAACGCCGGTCCTGACCGTGCGGGCGTCGCGTCGGCCCGCTAGCCGAACGTGAAGACGTACGCGCGCGCGCCGGGACCGTGGAACCGCAGCTCGAACGTGCGCGGCCGGACGGGTCCGCGCTGGCGGACCAGCTGGTACATCCGGGGCTCGGCGACGGCGCCCGCGCCGGACCCGTCGACGTCGATCCCGCCGTCCTCGCCGACCGGCCGGCCGTCGAGCAGGACCGTGAAGGGGGCCGCCTCGCCGCCCGCGGCAGGCGTCAGCACGAGGTTGAGGTCGCGCGCCTCGAAGCGGAAGGCGATCGAGCCGGCGTCGTCGTCGGGCACGGCGAACTCCTCCTCGAGGGTCCACGCCCCCGTCAGCGTCCACTGGTTGAGCGCGAGCTCGTCGGGGGCTCGCGCTGACGGGCCGGTTCCGCGCGCGAGGCCCAGGTAGGTCTCGGGCGACCGCAGGACGGGCCAGTCGGCCGGCGCGGCGATTCCGTCCGCGTCGACCTGCACGAGCTCGTCGTCGACCTCCAGGAGCTGCTGGATCGCCCGCTCGGTCTCCGCGTAGGCCTCCTCGCCGAAGTGGTGGAAGCGCACGCGGCCGGTGCCGTCGGCCAGGTAGAGCGCCGGCCAGTAGTGGTTGTCGAACGCCCGCCAGATGTCGAAGCCGTTGTCGATGACCACCGGATAGGGGACCTCGAGGTCGGCGACGGCGCGGCGCACGTTGGCGAGCTCGTGCTCGAACCCGAACTCGGGGGCGTGCACGCCGACGACCGTCAGCCCGCGGTCCGCGTACGCCGTCGCCCACGCCCGGACGTACGGCAGCGTGCGTAGCCAGTTGACGCACGAGTACGTCCAGAAGTCGACGAGGACGACGCGCCCGGCGAGCGCCTCTGCGGTGAGCGGCTCGGAGTTCAGCCACACCGAGGCGCGGTCGAGCGGCGTGAGGGCGTTGGCGACGGAGCCCCTCAGGGACATCGGCGTGGGTCTCATGCCCCGACTCTCCCGCGACGGTGCACCGGCTCGCGCCCGGATGGTCACTGGCCGCTCCCCGGTCTGCCGCCGGGTCGGGCCGGCGATCGCCGCGTCAGCCGAGGGCAGGCGGACGCGATCATGCGCGCATGACCGATCGCGCGCAGCGTCGGACGACCTTCGATGCGGCAGCCGACCTCTATCAGCGGGCCCGCCCCGAGTACCCCGAGGCGCTGTACGACACGTTGTTCCGGGCGACCGGGCTCCGGGCCGGCGACCGCGTGCTGGAGGTGGGCTGCGCGACGGGCAAGGCGACGATGCCGCTCGCTCGGCGAGGCGTTCGGGTCACGTGCGTCGAGCTCGGTGCGGCGCTCGCCGCCGGCGCCCGCCGCAACCTCGCCGGCTTCCCGCAGGTGGCTGTCCTCGAGGGCGCCTTCGAGGACGTCAGGCCGTCAGCGGACGAGCCGTTCGATCTCGTGTTCGCGGCGACAGCCTGGCACTGGCTCGACCCCGCGGTCCGGTTCCAGCGCGCATGGGAGCTGCTGCGGTCCGGCGGGCATCTCGCCTTCTGGAGCGCCGCGCACGTGTTCCCCGACGGCGGGGATCCGTTCTTCGCCGAGCTGCAGGAGGTCTACGAGGAGATCGGCGAAGGCCTCCGGGAGGGCGAAGGCCGGCCGCGACCGGGGGAGCTGCCCGACGATCGCCAGGAGATCGAGGACAGCGGGCTGTTCGACGAGGTCCTCGTGCGGCACTTCGACTGGGACGTGATCTACGACGCGCAGGCGTATCTCGACCTGCTCGACACCTTCTCCGGCCACATCGCGATGCAGCCGTGGCAGCGGGACCGTCTGCACGCGGAGATCCGGCGCCGGCTCGGCCTGCGACCGGATGGGCGCGTCCGTCGTGGCTGGGGCGCCGTCCTGCACGTCGCCCGCCGGCGGGACGCACCCGCCGCCTCGTGAGCCACCCCCCACCGCCGGGCCATCGTTTCCATGCCACCACCCCGGGGCCCCTGGGGGGCTGACGACCGGGCACCGGCGCTAGCCTGGCGCGATGGGCTCAGACCGGGCTGGCCCGCCGACCTTCTCGGTCGACGTCACGACAGACGATGCGTGGACCACGGTCGCTGTCGCCGGGGAGCTCGACCTCGCGACGGCCGACGAGCTGTCCGGCGCCGTGCGGACCGGGCTGGCCAGTGGTGCGGTGCGGCTCGACTTGCGCGACGTGACGTTCATGGACTCGGCGGGCGTTCGCGCGCTGAACACGGCGCTCCGCGAGTCGGCGGCCAGGGGCCGCGAGCTGCGGGTGTCGGACGGGTTGCAGCCCGCCGTCCTCCAGCTGCTGGAGATGACGGGCATGTTGGGGCTGCTCCCGATGGAGGACGGGCGGTGAGCCCGTCGGAGCGCCACAACGTCACCGTGCACGGCCCCGCCGACGGCCAGCCGATGATGTTCGCGCACGGCTTCGGGTGCGACCAGGCCATGTGGCGGTTCGTCTGGCCCGCCTTCAGCGACGAGTACCGCGTCGTCCTGTTCGACCACGTCGGGTACGGCGGCTCGGACGCCGCCGCCTTCGACCGGCACCGCCACGCCACGCTGGACGGCTACGCGGCGGACGTCCTCGCGATCTGCGACGAGCTCGCCCTCGACGACGTCGTCTTCGTCGGCCACTCGGTCAGCGCGATGATCGGGGTGCTCGCCGCGGCGGCGCGGCCCGAGCGGTTCGCCAGGCTGGTCCTCGTCGGGCCGTCGCCGAGGTACCTCGACGACGAGGGCTACGTCGGCGGCTTCTCCGAGGAGGACATCGCGGACCTGCTCGAGTCGCTCGAGAGCAACTACCTGGGGTGGTCGAGCACAATGGCGCCCGTCATCATGGGCAACCCGGAGCGGCCGGAGCTCGCCCGGGAGCTCACGAACTCCTTCTGCCGGACGGACCCGGAGATCGCCGCCGCGTTCGCGCGCGCGACGTTCCTGGCCGACAACCGCCAGGACCTCGAGCGCGTGCGCACGCCGGCGCTCGTGCTGCAGGCCTCGGACGACGCGATCGCGCCACGGCCCGTGGGCGAGTTCGTCCACGACCGGCTTCCGGACAGCCGCCTCGTGCTCCTGAGCGCCACCGGGCACTGCCCCAACCTGAGCGCGCCGGAGGAGACGGTCGCCGCCATCAAGACATACCTGGCGCGATGACCATCCCCGCGGCACTGCTGGACGAGTCGGCCGAGGACCTGTTCGAGACAGCGCCCTGCGGCTACCTGACGACCGCCGTCGACGGCAGGTTCCTCCGCGTCAACCGCACGTTCGAGGAGATGGCCGGCCGCGAACGGGAGGACCTCCTCGGCAAGCGCCGCTTCCAGGACCTGCTGACGGTGGGCGGCCGGATCTACCACGAGACGCACCTGGCGCCGCTGCTGCGGATGCAGGGGTCGGTGCGCGAGATCGCCGTCGACCTCGTCCGCCCGGACGGAAGCAGGCTGCCGGCGCTCGTCAACTCGGTCCTGCGCTACGACGAGGCGGGCCGGCCGGCCGTGATCCGCACGACCGTCTTCGACGCCACGGACCGTCGTCGCTACGAGCAGGAGCTGCTGCACGCGCGGCGACGCGAGCAGGAGGTGGCGCTGGAGCTGCAGCGCAGCCTCCTGGCCGGCGCGCTCACCGAGGGCGAAGGGCTCGAGCTCGGCGTCGCCTACCACCCCGCCGACAAGGGGCTCGAGGTCGGGGGCGACTGGTATGACGCGTTCTGGCTCGTGCCGGAGGAGACGATCGCCGTCGTCGTCGGGGACGTCGTCGGGCGCGGGCTCGCCGCCGCGGCGACCATGGGCCAGCTGCGCAGCGCCCTGCGCGCGCTGGCGTCGACCGGCTTCGAGCCGGGCGCCCTGCTCGAGGCGCTGTCGGAGTTCTCCCGTCGGCACGAGCTCGGCCAGATGGCCACGGTCGCGTACGCGGAGATCGACGTCCGGCTGGGTCTCATGCGCTACGCCTGCGCGGGCCATCCGCCTCCGGTCGTCGTCGAGCCGGCCAAGCCGGCGCGGCTCGCGTCCGACGGCCGTTCCCCGCCGCTCGACGCCTACAGCTTCTGGACCGACCGGCCGGACGCCTCCCTCCAGCTGCCCCCGGGCGGCATGGTCGTGTTCTACAGCGACGGCCTCATCGAGCGAAGCGACCGCCCCCTGCAGGCGGGGCTGGACGAGCTGCTGGCGAGCGTCGACGAGCTCCGCGACGCGCGGCCCGACACGGTCGCGTCATCGCTCGCGCAGGCGGCCGCCGGCACGACGGGCAGCCCGGACGACGTGTGCGTGCTGGCGCTGCGGCGGCGGCCGGCACGCACCTGAGCCTCACCCGTCTCCCCGCGTCGCCGACCGCCGGCCGCCCGTGGCCGCCTCGTCAGCGGATGACCGCGCCTCTGGGTGACACGAGCAGCCAGGTGCCGCCGAAGCCGACGACGTTCTGGCAGAAGATCTGGCCCGGGCGCCGTTCGCGGACGTAGTAGTAGAGCGGCCGGCCGCGGTACGTGACCTGCCGCGTGCCGTCGCGCCGGCCCGTCGTGCCGAGCAGCGCGCCGCGGACGCCGCGCCCCGCCCGGGGCCGCTGCTCGGTCAGCAGCGGCGGCCAGGCGCGAGCGCAGGCGCCGTAGCAGCGCGAGCGTCCGCGGCCGTCGCGGGTGAACGCGTAGAGCGTCAGCCCCTTGCGGTCGACGACGATCCGGCCATACGACGAGGACCGGGCCTGGACGGTGGGTTCGGCGGCCGCCGCGGCCGGGGCGGGCGGCACGAGTCCGGCGAAGGTGGCGAGGGCGGCGACGAGCAGGCAGCACCGGCGTCTCATGGAGGACTCCGTGGTCGGTATGGCGGGTCACGAGGAGTCTCCGAGCGACGCGACGCCGTTACGCCGGGACAGGTCGCCCGGCGCGAGGAGGTGCGCGCGAACCGCCGCGGCAGGCGAGTCCCGACGGCATACGATCATGCGTGCGTGTCGCGTGCCGCCCGCCTGACGTTGACGGTCCTGGCGGCGGTGCTGGCGCTCGGCGGGCTCACGGCGAGCTACGTGAAGCTCGAGCTGGCCGAGCCCGACGCCTTCGCCGACCGCTCCCTCGACGCGCTGCGGTCGGATGCGGTCAAGTCGGTGATCGCCGAGCAGATCGTCGTGACGCTGCTCGAGCGCCGGTCCCCCGACCTGGTCGCCACGAGGCCGCTCGTGATCACGGCGGTGGAGGCCGTCGTCGACACGCGCCAGTTCTCGCGCGTGATGCGCCAGGGCGTCGTGATCGCGCACGGTGTGCTGCTGCGCGGCGACCGTGACGTGCGGGTCGAGCTGACCGACATCCGCGAGGTGCTGGTGCCCGCCCTGGAGACCGCGTCGCCGGACCTCGCCCGGCAGATCCCGACCGACATCAGGCCGCAGATCGCCGAGATCCGGGGAAGCGACGCCGCCACCGGGGCGATCCGCCTCTTCGACAGCGCATCCCTGGCCGCCGTCCCGATGCTCGTCGCGGCGCTGGCGGCTGCCGCGGCGGCGGTGGCGCTCGCGGGCGACCGCCGGCAGGCCCTGCAGACGGCCGGCATCGCGGTCGCGGTCAGCATGGGCGTCGGGCTGCTCGCCCTCGCCGCGCTGCGCCACCAGGTGCTGGCCCACGCCGGCGACGTCGGGATCCTTCCCCCGGACGCCGCCCGCGCCGCGGCGCGCGCGGCGCAGCAGGCGCTGGCCGGCGACCTGCAGCGCTGGCTGACGGTCGCGGGCGTCGGGGGACTCGCCGTCTGGGCGGCTGCCGCGCTCGCCGAGACGCGCCTGGACCGCCGAGCGGGCGCGCACGCCGTCGCGGAGCTGCTCGCGGGAGGCCGACCGTCCGGC
>CADCWC010000166.1 GCA_902806305.1 uncultured Thermoleophilia bacterium
GGCCCGAAGCCGCTCGACCAGGGCGTCGATCGCCTCGACGCGCAGGCAGACGTGCGTGGAGCCCGGATCCCAGGGCGCAGGACGGACCGGCGAACCCTCGGGCGCGTGGTAGCGGAAGAGCTCGAGGACCAGCCCGCCGGGAATGGCGAGGTCCGCCCACTCGATCCTCGTCGGAGACGGCGCGCCGACGATGCGGTCGAGGTGCGGGTAGGCCACCTCGCCGCGGCCGAGCAGCTGCAGGCCGAGCCCGTCGCGCCAGAAGCCGAGCGACCGGTCCAGGTCGGCGACCGTGACACTGACGTGGTCGAGGCCGCGGACGCTCACCTCAGGAGAGCTCCGCCCCGTCGACGACGAGCGCGGCGCCGGCCACGAAGCTCGCCAGGGGGGAGGCCAGGAAGACGCACACGCCCGCCACGTCCTCGGGCGTCCCGAGCCGGCCCGCGGGGATCCCGGCCCGGTAGGCCTCCTGGACGGCGTCGGGACTGGTCCCGCGGCGCGCCGCGAGCTCGACGGCCACCCGCCTGCTCATGCCGGTGTCGATCGATCCCGGGCAGACCGCGTTGACGCGGACACCGCGCGGCGCGGCCTCCTGCGCGAGCGACTCGGTCAGACCGATCACGCCGAACTTCGAGGCACAGTAGGCGCCCCAGCCGGCGCCACCGCGCAGCCCGCCCTGCGAGGCCACGAGCGTCACCGTCCCATCGTCGCGTACGCGCCGGACGGCAGCGCGGGCGACGAGGAACGAGCCGACGAGATTGACGTCGAGCACGCGACGGAACTCGGCGAGCGGCAGCGTCGCCACGTCGCCCGTCGAGACGACGCCTGCCGCGTGCACCACGTCGTCGACGGGCCCGACCGTCTCGACGGTGGCCTCGACCTCGGCCTCGTCGGTCACGTCGCACGAGCGCACGTCGCCGTCGGCCCGGAGGTCGACCCCGACGACCTCGGCGCCCGCCTGGCGGAAGGCCTCGACGACGGCTGCGCCGATCCCGCCGGCGGCTCCTGTGACGAGCGCTCGACGTCCGTGCAACAGGCCCGCCATCGCGGTCAGAACCCGAACAGCCGGGCCGCGTTGCCGGCCGCGATCAGTCGCCGGTCGGTGTCGTCGGTGCCGAGGAAGCCGATCTTCAGACGCTCGTACTCGACGTCGTAGAACGGGTAGTCCGATCCCCAGAGGAGCCGTTCGGCGCCGAACTCGGCCAGGAAGTCGTTCATGACGCCGACGATCGGGTTGATGCTGGTGTCGGCCACCAGGTTCGGCGCCAGCTCGGCCGCCGGCGCGCACTCCCACGAGAGCTCGGCGATGCCGAAGTGACCGAGGATGTGCGTCGAACCCGGGTGCCGTCGGGCCACGACCGCGATCTGCAGCGGATGGGAGTACGGGTACGTCCCGGAGTGCCACAGCACCGGCAGGCCGAGCTCCTCGATGCGGGCGAACAGCGGCGTCAGCGCCTTGTCGAACGGGAACCAGGCGTCGTTCGCCGGGTGGAGCTTGACGCCTCGGAAGACGTCCAGCGGCGCGCAGCGCTCGAGCTCGGCCAGCGAACCCTGGACGTCCGGCGGGCGCAGGTAGATGTAGCCGTCGATCCGCCCCGGGAACGCCTCACAGGCCGCCCGGACCCGGTCGTTGGCGCCCGGCGGGTCGAACGGGTCGAGCACGGAGATCATGCCTCGCTCGACACCTGCCCGGTCCCATTCGTCCACGAGCATGGCCGCCGTCCGCTCCCCACCGGAGACGAACCCGGGGAACGCGCCGATGTGGGCGTGCGCGTCGATCGTCCTCACGGCGCGGCCTCGGTGGGCAGGTGCGTGGACATGAACCGCACCGTTCGTCGCCCGTGCGCAGCGAGGCCGTACCCGCCGCCCCGCAGGTGCGCCGCCTCCCCGCGGTGGAGGACCGCCGGGCGCACCCCGAGGATCGCGAGCGCGCCGTCGACCACGTAGACGACCCGCTCACCCGACGTGTCGCGCGGCTCGTACGCCGGTGCATCGGGGTGCAGCTCGACCATGCCTGCCTCCAGCCGGGCGCCGACCGGCGCGTGACACACCTCGATCGACATGCCGAACTCCGGCAGCCCGAACGTCGAGCGGCCCACGCCCACCGCCCCGGCACCGTCCTCGCCGATCAGGTCGCCGACCCCCGCGCCGACCGCCCGGGCGATCCGTGTCAGGGCCGCCACGCTGACGTCGGCCTGTGATCGCTCGACCTGCGACAGGGAGCTCGCCGAGAGCCCGGTGCGCTCGGCGAGCGCCCGCAGCGAGAACCCCGCCGCCTCCCGCGCCCGGCGGACCCGCGATCCGACGCTCGTCTCGGCGCCGGTCCGGGTCCGCTCGGAGGCTCCGTCCGAGACGGTGCGGACGCCGGACTGGCCGAGCTGGAACAGCGCGAGCCTCGGGCGGCCGTCGACGTGCGTGAAGACCGCACAGCCCGTCAGCCGCTCCCGGCGCTCCTGGCCGTCGAGCAGGTACCGCTGGCGCAGGTGGAACGTGTGCAGGTCCGTCCCGTCGCCGAGCCTCCGCGAGGCCAGGTCCGACGGCGTGGACACGATCTCCGTGACGACTCCGGTCGAGGCGCGGAGGTAGGCCGAGACCGCGTCGCGTCCGCGGAGCCACGTCGCCGTCAGCTCGTCGGCGAGCTCGACGTCGTCGGTCAGCATGGCCGCGAGCTCCTCCCAGTTCTCGCCGTCGAGCAACCCCAGGAAGCGGTGCAGGTCGTCCGCCGTCGGTGCCGCCTTCATGCGGGGACCTGTGCGGCAGACGCGGAGACGAGCCCCCGGGCGGCGGCGGCGATCGACGCGGCCGACGGGACCACGGCTTCCTCGAGGGCCCGGTTGGCCGGGATCGGCACGTCGAGCGCGTGCCTCGCCAGACGTGGCGCCCCGCGGCCGAGTGCCTCGGCGACCGTGGCGATGACCTCGCCGCACATGCCGTAGTCGGCGTAGTCGTCGTCGACGACCAGCAGGGCGTCGGCGGCCGCGGCCTCGCGCACGAGGCCCTCCCGGTCCAGCGGGACCAGCGTGCGCACGTCCACGACGCCCGCCCGGATGCCCTCGGCCTCGAGCGCCTCGGCGGCCGTCAGCGCGAGCTGGACCATGAAGCCCGCGGCCACGATCGTCACGTCACCGCCGTCACGCAGCCGCCGGAGCTCCCCGAACGGCACCGCGTCTGCGGGCTCGCTCAGGTCCTCGCAGAACGGCAGCTCCGCGACGCGTGTCTTCAGGAGCCACTTGTGCTCGAGGAAGATGACGGGATCGTCGTCGCGGATGGCGGTCAGGAGCAGGCCGCGAAGATCCCCGGGCGACGCCGGGAAGGCCACCTTGAGCCCCGGAATGTGGGCGAAGGTCGCCGACAGCACCTGGGAGTGCTGCGCGGCGGCGCCGATGCAGCCGACGGCCGAGCGGAGCACCAGAGGGGCGGTCACGGCGCCGCCGGACATGTACCTCGCCTTCGCCATCTGATTCATGATCTGGTCGAAGCAGACGCCGAGGAAGTCGACGAACATGAGTTCCACGACCGGCCGGAGGCCTGCCTGGGCGGCACCGATCGCCGCGCCGACGAAGGCCGTCTCGGAGATCGGGGTGTCGAGGACGCGCTCGTCGCCGTAGGTCCGTCGGAGCCGCCGCGTGGCGCCGAACACGCCACCCAGCTCCGCGACGTCCTCGCCGAGCACGATCACGGAGGGGTCGCGATCCATCTCGGCGTGGAGCGTCTCCGCCACGAGCTGCGAGCCGTTCCGCCGGTCTGAGCCCGCGGCGTTCACGCCCGCACGCCCTGGCGCGCGCCGGGGGCGGCATAGACGTCGTCGCGCACGCGGTCCACGTCCGGGAACGGGACGCTCCTCGCCGCCTCGAGCCAGCCGGCGACCTCGGCCTCCGCGGCGGCGTCGGCCGCGTCGAGCTCCACGACAGGGACGCCGGCCGCCTCCAGCCGCGCACGGAGTCTGCTCAGCGGGTCGCGTGGTGCGCTCATCCAGTCGTCCTTCTCGCCCTTCGGACGGTACGTGTCCGCGTCACCCTCGTAGTGGCCGCGGAAGCGGTAGCACGTGGCGACGACGACGCTCGGACCGTCGCCGCTCCGCGCGCGCTCGAACGCCGGCCCGAGCGCCGCGTACACGGCCTCCGGATCCGTCCCGTCGCACGCGTGCCCGGGAATGCCGAAGGGCGTGCCGCGATCGGCGAGCTGTCCCGCGGTCGCCACGTCCCGGCGGACGGAGATGCCGTAGCCGTTGTCCTCGCAGAGGAACACGACGGGAAGCCGCCACAGCGCAGCGAGGTTCATGGACTCGAACACGGCGCCCTGGTTCATCGACCCGTCCCCGGCCACCGCGACGGTCACCCGACCCGGATCGCGCCGCTGCTGCGCGAGCGCGTCGCCGCAGGCCAGCGGCGCCGACGCGCCGACGATGCCCGTGCACATGAACTGCGGGTCGCGGCTGAAGAGGTGCATGTGCCCGCCCTTGCCGCCCGACAGGCCGGAGCGCTCGAGCAGCTCGGCGAGGAGCGCAACGGGGTCGACCCCGAGCGCGAGCGCATGCAGATGGGGCCGATGGGTCGAGACGACCGCGTCCGTCGGCTCGAGCATCGCCCGGAGCGCGACCGCGATCGCCTCCTGACCGATGCCGAGGTGCATCTCGCCGTGGACCTCGCCGGTCACGACGGCGGCGCCGACGGCCTCCTCGAAGCGGCGGTAGACCGCCATCGTGCGGTACGCGTCGGCGAGATCGATCGCAGTCATGCACGCGAGCGTACACGACTGTGCACAGTCATGTACTGTCTGCCACGTGAACGAGGCCGAAACGCTCGCCGAAACGGTGGCTCTGGGTGTTCCGGACGCCTACGGACGGCTGATCGGCAAGCGGTTGACACGCGACACATGGGAGCGCGTCGAGGCGGAGGGGACCTTTCCGATGCCGGACTTCCACCTGATCACGGACGCGGCCAACGGGCCCGTGCCGGACATGGCCGCCGCCGGCCTCCACAACGGCTTCCGCAACGGGCTCCTCCGGCCGGACGCGGCCACGATGCGGACGCTCGCCTGGCACGAGGGCACCGCGCTCGTGCTGTGCGACGCCCTGGACGCGTCGGGGAGCCCGACGGAGGCGGCGCCGCGCTGGATCCTCCGCCGCCAGGTCGAGCGGCTGGCCGCCGCCGGGCTGGCCGCCGGCTGCGCCTCCGAGCTCGAGTTCTACGCCTACCGCACGAGCTACGAGGACCTGGCCAGGGCGGGCCACGGGGTCCCTCCGCCCGCCTTTCACCGCGCGGGCGACAACGACCTGCTGATCGACGGCTATCTCGAGCCGCTGCTCGGCGCCATTCGCAGGCTCATGCCGGAATCCGGCATCCCGGTGGAGCTCTCCCAGGGCGAGGGCGGCGTCGGTCAGCTGGAGGTGGCGCTGCGCTACGCCGATCCGCTCGGGATGGCCGACCGACACGTCGTCTACAAGCTCGGCGTCAAGACGCTGGCGCAGCGGCTGGGCCTCGCCGTGACGTTCATGGCCAAGCCGCAGACGGATCAGCCGGGGTCGAGCTGTCACGTGCATCTCTCCCTGCACGACGGCGAGCGGAACGCCATCTGCGAGTCGGACGACACGCTGACCCCGCTCGGGCGCTCGTTCCTCGGGGGACTCCTGGGCCACGCGGCCGAGCTCTGCCTGCTCTTCGCTCCGTCCGCGAACTCCTACCGGCGGCTCCAGCCTGGGTCCTGGGCACCCGCGTCCGTGACGTGGGGCGTCGACAACCGGACCGTGCTGGTCCGGCTGTGCGGGGCACGAGGCGACCGCCGCTTCGAGTTCCGGCTGCCGGGCGCCGACGCGAATCCCTATCTCGCCATCGCCGGGATCATCGCGGCCGGCCTCGCCGGCGTGCGGGCCGGACTCGACGCGCCGGCTGCCGTCGTCGGCGACGCCGACGCGACGGGCGCCGCGCCGCTGCCCCGGGATCTCGCCGAGGCCGTGGAGCGCTTCGGCGCCTCCGACGTGGCGGCCGAGGCCTTCGGCGTCGAGGTGCGCGACCACGTCGCGGCGCTCGGCGCGCACGAGCTCGGCGTCTCCCGCGTCGAGGTCACCGACCGTGACCGCGCCCGCTACTTCGAGGTCGCGTGATGGACCATCGGCGGCACGTGGGAGCCGAGGAGTTCCGCTCCCGGGTCGAGGCCGTGGCCGCGGGCGCCCGAGCTCGCGGGCTCGACGGCGTCCTCGTCTGGTCGCGTGGTGGCGGTGCCCTCGACGCGTGCGGCCCCGTCCTCTGGCTGACGAACTACTACAACCCGTGGGGCGCCGTCCCGGACTCGCAATGCTGGAGCGGCCAGAGCACGTGCGCGGCGCTCGTGACGGCGGGCGGCGGCTGCACGCTCGTGACGAACGTGCCACGTGGCGAATGGGCCGGATCGACGGTCGTCTGCGACGACGCCACGGACGACCCCTTCATGCACGTGTCGGCGGCGTCCGCCGTCCGACGCGCCGGCCTCGAGCGTGGGCGCGTCGGCCTGGCGGGCCGCGTGCACCTCTCCGTCCATCTCCACGACCTCCTCGTGGCCGAGCTGGCGGGGGTGGAGTGGGCCGACGCCGACGACGTCCTGGTCGAGGCGATGCGGCCGAAGAGCGCCGCGGAGCACGACCTGATCCGCGCCGCCGGCCGCGCGGCGGACGCCACCATGGCCGCGATGCTCGACGCCACCGTGCCCGGCGCGACGGAGCGGGATGTCGCCCGGGCGGGGTTCGAGGCGGGCATCGCCCACGACACCGTGCCGTTCCTCGTGGCGCTCGCGACCGGTCCGGCGGAGGACCGGTACGCCCCCTCGACGCTGCCCACGTGGTCATCCCGGAGGCTCGACCACGGCGACCTCTGGCACCTCGATCTCGCCGGGTCCTACGGCGGCTACCTGTACGACGTGGCGAGGACCACCGTCGTGGGCGGTGAGCCGGCGCCCGAGCAGGAGGCGATGATGGAGGCCGCGATCGCCACGGTCGAGGCCGTCCTGGCCCGGATCGAGCCGGGACGGCCGATCGGCGACGCCGTCGCGCACGGCCACCGGATCCGCCGCGAGCTCGCCCCATACCTGCCGCCACCGACCAGACACGACTACCCGCACCTCGGTCACACCCTGGGCTGCGGCTTCGGCGACCTCTGGCTGTACGAGGACGAACGCCGCCCCTTCGAACGCGACATGTACGTCGCCGTCGAGGCGGTGGTCGCCCGTGCGGGGCACGGGTTCGCGATGTTCGAGCAGAACGTGCTCGTCCGCCCGGACGGGGTGGAGCTTGTCACCAACGGTCCGACGCGCCCGTGGCGCGCGGGCTAGAGAGGAGCACTGGACAGCGTGGACCGACACCCATCCTGGACGTTCGCCCCGGTCTCGCGGCGCGTGCTGCTGCGGCGCGGTGGCCAGGCCCTCGGCCTGCTCACGGGCGGCGGACTGCTCGCCGCCTGCGGTGAGGAGACCTCCACCGGCGGCACGACCGGCGCGACGACGTCCGCGGGCGCGGGGACGAGCGCCGCGACGACGTCGGCGGCCGAAACGGCGGCCGCCGCGGCCGGATTCCCGGTCCCGACCGCGGCCGAGATCGCCGCCGCGAAGGGTGACGTGCCGGTACTCGGCTGGCCGTACTACGAGTCGAAGGCGAACCTGCCGAGCGGGGTCACCTCGAAGTGGGCGTACCTGACGACGAACGAGGACACGCTCTCGAAGACGTCGCAGGCCGGACAGTTCTCGGCCGTCACGATCTACCAGGGGCAGGTCGACCAGCTCCGCAAGCTGGACCGCATCATCCCGGTCGACACGGCGCTGCTCGAGAACTGGTCCGAGATGGCGCCGATCTTCCAGGAGACCGAGGTGATCCGCCGCGACGGGCAGGTCTACGCCGTCCCGTACCACTGGGGCTTCGCCTTCACGCACTACCGGAAGGACAAGCTCGCGAAGGCGCCCGAGACGTTCGCGGACCTGCAGGCGCCGGAGCTGCGCGGCAAGGTCGGCCTGCCCGATGACCCGTACGCGGTCATCTCGACCTTCGCGCTGTTCGCCGGCTTCCCGGAGGCGAACAACCTGAGCCGAGAGCAGTTCGACGCCACCATCAAGCTGCTGAACGACTTCAAGCCGCAGGTGCGGACCGTGCACGCGTACGGCGAGGAGGCCCAGCTGCTCGGCCGGGGCGACGTGCTCGTCGACCTGCCGTCGTTCTCGGGGTCGCTCGTGGCCGCGCGTGACGCCAAGCTCGACACCGCCTACACGCTGCTCGGCGCCTGGAGCTACGTCGACTGCTGGATGGTCCTGAAGGAAGGTCCGAACCTCGCCGGCACCTACGCGATGATGAATCAGTCGCTGTCCCCGCAGGCCCAGCTCGAGACGACCAAGACGAGCCTGGCGAACCCGGTGGTCGACTCGGCCGTCTCCGCTCTGCCCGAGGACCTGCGCTACGCCGCGACCGAGGACGTGCTCGCCAAGGCGCCGCTCCTGCCGGGGGTGACGGTGGAGACCGACGGTGCAGAGGTGCCGTTCCAGGAGTGGCTGACCGCGTGGCAGCAGTTCAAGGGCTGAGACACGGCGCGGGGGAGCGCCTCCCGGTCGGCGCCCGGCTCGGCCGCAT
>CADCWC010000167.1 GCA_902806305.1 uncultured Thermoleophilia bacterium
GAACGGGATCTCGGCCGCCAGCGGGCCGGCGTCGAGCGCCTCCACGATCTGCATCACGCCCACCGCCGTCGCCGTGTCGCCGTGCATGATCGCCCGCTCGACCGGCGCCGCGCCGCGCCACCGGGGGAGCGCGGACGGGTGCAGGTTCAGCCACGGGAGCCGGTCCAGGAACGCCGGGCGGATCAGCTGGCCGTAGGCGCAGATGGCCATCGCCGCCACGCCGGTCGCCGCCACGGCGTCCATGGCGTCACCGGCCCGCTCGGGCTGCAGCACCGGCAGGCCGAGCTCCCGCGCGGCCACGGCGACCGGCGGCGGGGTGAGCGCCCGTCGCCGGCCCGCCGGGCGGTCGGGCTGCGTGAGGACGACGTCGATCGGCACGCCCAGGCGGTGCAGGTGCCGCAGGCAGTCGGCCCCGAACGCCGACGTGCCCGCGAAGCCGAAGCCGGCCGCGGCGGCCCTCAGCGCGCCGTCCGGGCCAGCCGGAGCGTGCGCATCGCCTCACGACGCGCCTCCGGGGTGGTCCGGTCGAGGATGAGCGTCCCGTCCAGGTGGTCGAGCTCGTGTTGGATCACGCGCGCCTCGTGCCCCTCGACCTCGCGCTCGAACGGCGCACCGTGGACGTCGCTCGCCCGGACCCGCACGCGCACCGGCCGCTCCACCGGGACGGGGACCTCCGAGCGGATCAGCACGTCGAGCGAGAGGCAGCCCTCGCCGTCCACGGCCGTCTCCTCGCTCGCCTCGACGATCTCCGGGTTGACGAGGGCGAGCGGCTCGGCGTCCTCGCCCGCCTGGTACACGAAGAGCCGCCGGAGGAGGCCGATCTGCGGGGCGGCGAGGCCCGCGCCGTGCGCCTGGTGCATGAGCCGGATCATCCGCTCGGCGAGCGCGGCGAGATCCTCGTCGAACGTCTCGATCGCGCGCGCGCGCTGCTGCAGCACCGGGTCGGGGAACTGTCGGATCTGGGCCTGCGCGGCCCGGCGCTCCTCGTCCTCCCGTGCCTGGTCGACCTCTGACCTGGTGCCGGTTGCCATGCCGGAAGGGTAGCGGCTCGCCCGCCCCGACCCCCCGGGGACGGACGCCCGCCGCGCCGTCCGGTCAGAGACTCTGGGGGTCGACGTCGACCACGATCGCCGCGTCCGCCGAGCGGAGCGCGCGGCTCTCGTCCGCGGCCAGCCGCCCGAGGACGGCGCCCGCCCGTCCGGGGCGACGCGTCTTCAGGAGCAGGTGGGCGCGCGCCCGGCCGCGCACGCGGAACAGCGGGACCGGACCGAGCAGCACGTCGTCGGGGAGCTCCTCCCCCGCGCGTGCCGCGACGCGGTCGAGGATGGCGACCGGGACGTCCGGGTCGGGCGCCGTCACGACGACGCGGACGAGCCGGCGGAAGGGCGGATACTCGAGCGCCTCCCGACGCTGCAGCTCGCCGTCCAGGAACTCGGGCACGGCGTGGCGGGCCGCGAGGCGGATGACACGGGCGTCGGGCTCCCAGGACTGGACGATCACGCGGCCCCCGACGCCCTCGCGTCCCGCCCGTCCCGCGAGCTGCACGAGCAGCGAGAACGTCCGTTCCTCGGCGCGGAAGTCGGGCTGGGCCAGGCCGAGGTCCGCGTCGACGGCCGCGGCCAGACGCACGCCGTCGAAGTGGTGGCCCTTCGCGACGAGCTGCGTGCCGACCAGCACCGCGCGCTCCGTCGCGGCGAAGCGCCCGAGCGTCTCGTCGAGGGCGCCCACCCGGGCCGTGACGTCGGCGTCCAGGCGCAGCACCGTGAGCGCCGGGAAGTCGGCCGCGACCTGCGCCTCGAGCCGCTCCGTGCCGGCGCCGAGGCGGCTCAGGTCGACCGCGCCGCACGTCGGACAGCGTCGCGGCACGGCGCGGCGCAGGCCGCAGTGGTGGCAGACGAGCGCCGACGGGTGCCGGTGCAGCGTCAGCGCGACGTCACAGCGGTCGCAGCGGAACCCGCGCCCGCAGGTCCGGCACTGGAGGGCCGCCGCCTCCCCGCGGCGGTTGAGGAGCAGGATCGCCCGACCGCCGTCGCGGGCGACCTCCGCCAGGCCGTCGTGGAGCGGGCGCGAGACGGGGTAGCCGCCGTCACGGCGGAGGTCGACGACGTCGATCGGCGGCAGCCGGCCGCCGATGCGGTCCGGGAGGTGCAGCCGCTCGAGTGCGTGCCACGACTCGGGCCGCGGCGTGGCCGAGGCGCAGAGGACCGCGGCGCCGTGCGCCCGTGCGCGCAGGACGGCGACCGCGCGGGCGTCGTAGCGCGGGTCCTCCCCCTGCTTGTAGGCCGACTCGTGCTCCTCGTCGACGACGACCAGCCCGAGCCGGGCCACCGGTGCGAACAGCGCCGAGCGGGGGCCGACGACGACGTCGGCCTCGCCGCGCCGCACGCGCGCGTAGGCGAGCGCCCGCTGCCCGTCGGACAGGCCCGAGTGCAGCACGGCGACGCGCGCCCCGAAGCGCTCGGCGATCCGGGCCGCCGTCTGCGGCGCCAGGGCGATCTCGGGCACGAGGACGATCGCCGAGCGGCCCGCCGCGAGGGCGTGCTCGACCCCGCGGAGGAAGACCTCCGTCTTCCCCGACCCGGTGACGCCGTGCAGGAGCAGCGGGGGCGGCGTGCCGCCGGCGAGCGCCTCGTCGACGACCGCCCGCAGGCGCGTCACGGCCGTCGACTGCGCCGCCGTGAGCGGCGGGCCGCGCCGCGGGGCGCGCACGGCCTCGGGCGCCCGCTCGGCCAGACGGATCAGCCCCGCGGCCTCGAGCGTGCGCAACGTCCCGGTCGAGACCCCCGTGGACGTCCGCAGCTCGGAGGCCTCCCGCGGGCCGGCGGCCAGTGCGGCGAGCGCCGCTCGCTGTCGGGTGCCGAGGCGCGCGGGCTCGTCGACGGCGCGTCGCTCGACCCACACGGTCGGGCGTGCGGTGCCCTTGGGCGGCAGCACGAGCGCGAGCGTGCGGGCGGGCGTGCTGCCGTACCGCTCGGCCACGCGCAGCGCGAGCTCGACGAGGTCGGGCGGGATCCGCACGCCGGTGTCGACCACGACCCGGAGATCCTCGGCGGGCGGCCCCCCGGAGCCGGGTCCGGCCGCCACGACGACGCCCGTGACGGTCCGCGGGCCGAGCGGCGCGGTCACCACGGCCCCGACCACCTCGTCCGCGGCGATGCCGGCCGGCGCCAGGTAGTCGAGCGGCCGGGCGAGCGCCCGGGTGGTGACGAGGGGGACGACCTGCACCACCGGCACCGGCGGAGCCTCGGGGCCGGCGTCGCGGTCCTGACCGGCGTCGGCGTGGCCCGCGGGCGTTCTCACCAGGCGCTCCAGCCTAGACGATTGATTCCGAATTGACGATCCGCACCGGGCACGCCCCGGATCGGCGCCGGATCGCCCGTCCCGAGCTTGAACAGGGTACCGCCCTGCCCCGCGCTCGGTCCGAACGCCCGACGGGCTCCGAGACGCCCCCGATTCGAACCGGCGAATTGGCATCAACCGCCTAGCGCAGAGGTCCCCGCACCCGAGGGTACTGTTCCGGTGTGCCCGGCGCCCTCTCTCGTCCGTGGGCGGCCGTGCGACGGCTGCTCGCGGAGCGCTCCGCCCGGGGACGCGGCGCGTCCTACGTGCTGGCCGTGCTCGCCATCGTCGCCGCGGTCTGGGCGTTGTACGCCTTCTTCCCGCGACGTCCCGACGCGACGGTCGAGCTGCGCCTGCCGCTCCCCGCGGGCGACGTCGAGGAGCCGGCGCAGCTCCACGTGTGGCCCGAGATGCCGCTGCGCGTGACGGGCGAGCACCACACCGACCTGTCGACGGTGGAGCTCGAGCTCGACGGGCAGCTCCTGGGACGGGCCCAGGTCGACGCCGAGGGATCGTTCCGCGCGGCGGTGCGGGTCCCGCGCGGCCTGTCGCCCGGCAGGCGCGCGTTCGTGTGCCGCGACCGCGGTTCGGGGAACGTGACCGCGCGGGAGGAGGTGCTCGTCGAGGACGCGTCGGAGCCCGGGCTCGCCATGCAGCCGGAGACCGTCCGGGCGGGTGGCCGGATCGCCGTCACGGGCGGCGGCTTCCCGGGCGGGATCGTGCTCACGCTCCTGCTCGACGACGAGGATCCGACCACCACGCGGACCGTCGGGCGCGTCCGGACCCGCCCGAACGGGCTGGTCTTCGCCCGGATCGCCGTCCCCGCCGACGTGCCCGAGGGCGACCATCGCGTCACGGCGGTGACCCGCGCCGGCCGGCCGATCGGGCGGCCGGGGACCTTCGAGCTCACCGGCGGCTGACCGGTCGCCCGGGGTCCGTGCTCGCAAAGCCGTGCGAACGGGTACGGCGAGGCACGTACCCGCCGTCCCCTGAGGAGGAGCATCACGTGCCCGACCCGAAGCTGTTCACCATCGCCACCGTGGCCGAGGGGAGCGCGGACTTCCGCCGCGTCCTCTGGACCGGCCCGCACACCCAGCTCGTGATCATGACGATTCCCGCCGGCGGCGAGATCGGGGAGGAGGTCCACGAGGACTCCGACCAGATCCTCACCTTCGTGAGCGGCACGGGCGAGACGGTGCTCGGCGAGGAGACGCAGCCGGTCGAGCAGGGAGACCTCGTGGCCGTGCCGGCCGGCACGTCGCACAACGTCCGCAACACGGGCGTCAACCCGCTCGTCCTCTACACCGTCTACGGGCCGCCGGACCACGCGGACGGGGCCGTGCACCGCACGAAGGAGGAGGCGGAGGCCGCGGAGGCCTCAGGCGAGGACGAGCCGCCCTCGGCGTGAGGGACGGAGGGCCCGGCCGGTCACGCTCCACCGGACCGGCAGGGCCCGCCCTCAGCTCATGGCGTTCCGGACGTCGTCAGACGGCGGCCGGAGCGAGGCCTGCGGCAGCCCGCAGCTCGACCGCCCGGTCGACGCGCTCCCACGTGAACGTCTCCTCCTCGCGGCCGAAGTGGCCGTAGGCGGCCGTCGGCCGATAGATCGCACGGCGGAGGTCGAGGTCCCGCAGGAGGGCGGCCGGGCGCAGGTCGAACGTCGTGCGGACGAGCTCCTCGAGCCGCGCCAGCTCGATCCGCTCGGTGCCGAAGCACTCGAGCATCACGGAGACGGGGTGCGCGACGCCGATGGCGTACGCCACCTGCACCTCGCAGCGGTCGGCGAGGTCGGCGGCGACCACGTTCTTCGCGACCCACCGGGCGGCGTACGCCGCGGAGCGGTCGACCTTGGTCGGATCCTTGCCCGAGAAGGCGCCGCCGCCGTGCCGGGCCATGCCGCCGTAGCTGTCGACGATGATCTTGCGTCCGGTGAGGCCGGTGTCGCCCATCGGACCGCCCGTGACGAACTGGCCCGTGGGGTTGACGAGCACGAAGTCGCCGGTCCGGAGGGTCGTCTCGTCGCACCAGCCCTCGAGCTCCGGCAGGAGGACCGCGCCGACCAGGTCGTCCTTGATCTGCGCCGCCGTCCAGTCCGGGTGGTGCTGTGTCGAGACGAGCACGCGCTCGACCTCGACGGGGCGGAGATGGCCGCGCGCGTCCTGCTCGTAGCGCACCGTGACCTGCGTCTTGCCGTCGGGCCGCAGGTAGGAGAGGTCGCCGCTCTTGCGGACGGCGGCCAGGCGCCGCGCGATGCGGTGGGCCAGCATGATCGGCAACGGCATCAGCTCGGGCGTCTCGCGGCACGCATACCCGAACATCAGGCCCTGGTCGCCCGCGCCGGTGCGGTCGAGCGGGTCGTCGTCGGACGGGTCGTGCTGCACCTCGAACGCCGCGTCGACGCCCTGCGCGATGTCCGGCGACTGCTCGTCGAGCGTCACGATCACGCCGCAGGTCGACGCGTCGAACCCGTACTTGGCGCGGTCGTAGCCGATGCCCGCGATCGTCTGCCGCACGAGCTTCGGGATGTCGACGTACGTGCTGGTCGAGATCTCGCCGGCCACGACGCAGAGGCCGGTGGTGACGAGCGTCTCGCAGGCCACCCGGCCGTTCGGGTCCTCGGCGAGCACGGCGTCGAGCACCGCGTCCGAGATCTGGTCCGCGACCTTGTCGGGGTGGCCCTCGGTGACGGACTCGGAGGTGAAGATGAGCTCGCGCGCGTCGGAGCGAGGTGATTCCACGGACGGTTCTGCCTCTCTGTGCCTGGCGGCCCTGCCGCGTCGGCGCGACGCCGACGTGCGGGCCGGGTGCCTGGGAGCGCCGGACCACGGTCGGGCGCCGCCCGCGACCCCGAGCGTCGTCCGAGTCGCGGGCGGCACTCTACCGGATGGCCTGCCGGGCTACCGCACCTCGACGAAGAGGTCGCTCGTGGAGGCGTCGCCGTCGAGCACGGACCAGGCCAGCACGCCGCCCAGATGCTTCAGGTTGTCGATCGCCTTCTGGTCGGACGGGCTCCGCGACTCGCCCTCCTCGGCGGCCTCGCCGAGCGTCACGAGCCCCGGCACGTCGAGGTAGAGCAGGCCGTTCAGCTCGTCGGGCGTGCCCGCCTTCTCGGCCAGCGCCGTGTACTTGTCGCTGCCCGCGAGGCCGCCGCCCTGGTCCTCGCCGCCCTTCGGGTCGTTCCCGATCGCGAGCACGTCGTCGACCTTGCGCCAGCCGAACGTCTGCCCGCCCTGCGTGATCTGCTCACCCTCGCCGTTCGGCACGGGCGTGAACTGGAGCCCCGACTGCTGCCGCGTGGCGGCGTTGGTCAGCTTCTTCAGCGTCGCGGCGCCCTTGGCGGCGTCGTCCGGCCTGAGCAGCAGCGCGGCGGCCACCGGCTGCCCGACGCCCGCGTAGATCGCGTGCTCGCCCGAGAGCAGGGGGACGAGGTCGCCGGTGAACGACACACCGGTGGCCGCCTCGAGCTGGCCGAGCTGCCTGCCGACCTCGGGCTCGGACGCCGCGAAGACGTCGAGCGCCCGCTGCAGCATCGGGCCGAGGTCGCGGAAGCCGACGTAGACGAGCGAGCCGCTCGGCGCCGTCGCGGTCAGCGCGGGCTTGAAGTTCTCCGTCACGCCCAGCGGGCGCTCGTCGCCCTCCGCGAGCAGCGACACCATCCGCATCCGGGCGCCGCCGTCCTCGGCACCGAACGAGAAGCCGAAGGAGCGATAGCCCTTCAGGAGCTCGTCGTTCAGCTTCTCGATCCCGGCGAGCGCGCCCACCCCGGCTGCACCCGAGGCCGGTGCGGCCACGCCCTGGGCCAGCTGCGAGAGCTGGCGGGCCTTGGCGGCGTCGACGAAGCCGACGAACAGGTTGTCGTCGGGCAGCTTCGCCAGCGTGTCCTTGTACAGGTCCGAGTCGGCCAGCGACTCGCCCTTGCCCTCGCGCAGGTCGACGGCCGAGCGGACGCCCGCCTCCGACGAGGCCGCGAGCAGGGCGCCGTCACCGACGGCCACCCGCAGCGCCTCGTCCGTGCCGGTGCCGGCCCAGAGGTCGTAGCCCGCGTAGCTGCCGGAGCGACGGAGCTCGTCGGCGCTCTTGGCGAGGGCGGCCTTCAGCTTGTCGTCGTCCTTCGACTCGACGTAGGCGACCCAGTCGACCTGCGGGCCGTCGTCCGACGCCGCGCCGGCGACCTTGACCCCCGTGACCGCGAACGACGTCTCGCCGCCGAGCCAGGGCCGGACGTCGGCGTTGAAGGACATCCCGTCCTCGGTCTTCGCGAGCGCCTCGTCGACCTTGCCGACGAGCTCCGGCCAGCCCGGGAAACGCGCCCCGAGCGCCGTGGCCTTCTTCCATCCGTCCGAGCTCGTGTCGGTGTTCCCGTCGACGAAGAAGACGGCGGAGGCAGGCGTGGCCGCCGCCCCCTTGCCGTCGGTGCCGGCCGCGCCGGCACCGTCGCTCGCCGAGCCGCCGCACGCGGCGAGCAGCGAGGCGGAGCCGAGGGCCAGCGGGAGGGCGACGAGACGTGAGGTGCGTCGGGTACGCAGCATGGAGAGGCCTTTCTCAGATCGCGACGAGCGCGAGGATACGCATCCCATCGTACTGGCCGAAACGCGCCGTGAGGGTCGAGCCACCCCCCGAATGTCCGCTGCAGTCCGCGGACTCGTTCAGTACTCCTGCGACGGGTCGCGGGCCATCAGCCGCTCGACCGCCGAGGCGGGCTGCTCGCCGTCGAGGACGGCGCAGACCCGCTCGACGATCGGCAGCTCGAGCGCACGGGCGACCGCGGCCGCCCGGAGCGTCGGCGCCGTCGCGACGCCCTCGACGACCATGCCGATCTCGGCCTCGATCCGGTCCGGGCGGACGCCGGCGGCCAGCAGCTCGCCGGCGCGACGGTTCCGCGAGAGCCCCGAGCAGCACGTGGCGACGAGGTCGCCGAGTCCGGCCAGGCCGCCGAACGTGCGGGGGTCGGCACCGAAGCTCGCCCCGAGCCTGCTCAGCTCGGCCAGACCGCGCGTGATGAGCCCGGCCTTGGCGTTGTCGCCGTAGCCGAGGCCGTCCGACACGCCCGCGGCGAGGGCGATGACGTTCTTGGCCGCCGCGCAGAGCTCGACGCCCACCACGTCGCGACCGGCGTAGACCCGGAAGCGGGGGCTCGCCACGGCGGCCTGGAGCCGCCGGGCCAGCGCCTCGTCGAGCGCCACCACCGTCGCGGCGGCCGGAGCGCCGCGACCGACCTCCTCGGCG
>CADCWC010000168.1 GCA_902806305.1 uncultured Thermoleophilia bacterium
GGCGACGTCTCGACCGGCGTCCTGACCGTGCTGATGTGGGCCGGCCGGATGGAGCTCCTGCCCGTGCTCGTGCTGCTGACGCGGTCCTACTGGCGGGCGTAGCGCCGACGCGGCCCGCCCGGGGAGGGCGGTCGCCCGCGCAGGACTGGGCGTCTGCCCGATGCGGGTCCCGACCGTGCGCCGTAGCGTCGTCCCGGGACACGGGGCCGCACCGGGCGACCCCTCGGACGGGAGGTCGAGATGTCTGTGCGTGGTGTGGTCACCCTGCTGCTGGTCGTGGTTGTGGGCGGCCTGCCGGCCGCCACGGCGTCGGCTGCGACGGCCTCGGCCGGCCGACGGGCCGTCCTCGACCGGATCGGCGGCGGAGCCCAGCCGGCAGCGGTCGCTCGCGCCACGGCCGAGGCGCCGCCGTGCGGGAGCTCGACCGTCGCCGGTACGGCCGCCGACGACCCGCCCGGCGACGGGGAGAGCGGTCGCCCGGCCGAGATCGCGCGTGTGACGGCCGACCTCGACGCCTCGTGCGTGCTGCGCGTCACGGTGTCCGTCCTGAACCGGCCGGGGAACGACCTGGGCGCGACAGACGTGATCGCGTTCTTCCTCGACACGGACGAGAACGCCGCCACCGGCGCGGCGCACCTCGAAGGTGCCGACGCCGCCGTCCTGATCGCCGGGTCCGACGGACCGGACGGGCAGCCGTTCCTCACGCCGTGGTCGGCGGTCAAGGGCCAGTTCGACGTCGACGACGCCGTCGACGTCGCCGCGCAGGGCCTCGGCTTCGCCCTGCCCGTGGACGCGTTGCGCGCCATGCCCGGCACGGCCGTCGGCATCCGCGCCGTGTCACTCGTGGTCGAGGGTGAGGCGTCGTACCGCGACGTCGCACCGGACGCGGGGACCGTGCCGCTCCGGCTGCCGGTGGCCTACGCCACCCGCGCGGCGCGCGCCACCTCGACGCCGGGTATCGCCGGTCGCGCCGTCGTGGGCTCGACGCTCCGGTGCGAGCCGCCGTCGTGGGACGTCGCCCCGCGGGCGCTCTCGTTCCAGTGGCTGCGCGGCCGGACGTCGCAGGTCGTGGGGTTGTTGCCGGCCTACGATCCGACCTTCGCGGACGCGGGCACCACGCTGCGCTGCAGCGTCACGGCCGTGACCGGGGCGGAGGACGAGCTCGTGCTCTCGCAGCCGGCCTTCTCGGCCGCGGTGCGCGTCCGCGGCGTCGCGCCGGTCCGGCTGGCGCGGCCACGGATCCGCGGCGTGCCACGGGTGGGCGCGACGCTCACCTGTCACGCCGGTCGCTGGCGCGGGCGCGAGACGACGCGCTACGCCTGGCTCCGCGACGGCAGGGCCGTCCCGGGCGCACGCCGTCGCGTCTACCGGACCGCGACGCGCGACGCCGGCCACGCCCTCGCCTGTCGCGTCACAGCGGTCAACCGGTGGGGTCGGACGGTCGTCACGACGCGCACCGTGAGGGTTCGCTGAGGGTGCCGTGGCCCCCGCGCCGACCCTGGCGATCGAGCCGGGTCGGCGCCGGGCCGGCAGCCCGGACGTGCCGTCTGGTACAAACGTCGCAGCCGTGCTCGACTTCCTCATCCTCGGCCCCCTGGAGGTCCGTGACGGGGATCGCGTCCTGCCGCTCGGCGGCCACCGGCAGCGGGCGCTCCTCGGCGCGCTGCTGCTGCACCGCGGCGAGGTCGTCGCCGTCGACCGGCTCGTCGACGCCCTGTGGGGCGAGCGTCCGCCGCCGACGGCCTCAACGGCGCTCCAGAACGGCGTGTCGCAGCTCCGCAAGCTGCTCGGCCCGGAGGTCGTCGAGACCCGACGTCCCGGCTACGCACTGCGCGTCGACCCCGAGCGGATCGACGCCGTGCGCGCCGAGCGCCTGGCCGCGGCGGCCGCGGCGGCGGAGCCCGAGCGCCGGGCCGCCCTGCTGCGCGAGGCACTCGCCCTCTGGCGCGGACCGGCGCTGGCCGATCTCGAGCTCGAGGCGTTCGCGGCCGCGGAGGCGCGACGTCTCGAGGAGCGTCGGTCGTCGCTCCTCGAGGACCGGATCGAGGCCGATCTGGCCCTCGGTCGCCACGCCGAGGTGACCGGCGAGCTGGAGGCACTCGTGGCGCGCCACCCGCTCCGCGAGCGCCTGCGCGCCCTGCTGATGCTCGCGCTCTACCGGTCGGGTCGGCAGGTCGAGGCGCTGCAGGCCTTCGCCGAGGCCCGCGGCCGCCTCGTCGAGGAGCTCGGCATCGAGCCCGGACCCGAGCTCCGGCAGGTCCACGCCTCGATCCTCCGCCAGTCCGCCGCACTGTCGAAGGTGCCTGCTCCCGCATCCGGCGAGGACCAGCTCGACGTCGTCGCGCGAGCCCTGCTCGCCGGCCGCCTGGTGCCGGTGCTCGGAGGCGACGTGAATCTGATCGGCCGCGACGAGCGCGTCGCCGCCGGTGGGCGGCCCTTGCCCGTCCGGGCCGAGCTCGCCGCCCGCCTCGCGGAGCGGTTCGACGGCCTGCACGACGACGGCGGGGACCTGGCGCGCGCCGCGCAGCACGTCGCGGTCCGGCACGGTGTGGGGCCGTTGCACGAGGAGGTGCAGGCCCTGCTCGCGGGCGACGTCGCCCCCGGGCCGGTGCACGAGGCGGTCGCCGAGCTGACGCAGCTGCTCGTCGAGGCCGACGCGCCGCCGCCCGTGGTGGTGACGACGAACCTGGACCCGGCCCTCGAGGCGGCGCTCGACGCGCGAGCGCTCGCGTACGACGTCGTGGCGTACATCGGGGCCGGGCGGGACCGGGGCCGCTTCGTCCACGCGCCGCCGGGCGGCGCGCCCCGCGTGGTGGACCTCCCGAACGCCTATGCGGAGCTGCGGCCGGACGAGCGGCCGGTCGTGGTCCGCATCCAGGGCCGCGTGGCGGGCGACGCCGACGGCCGCTGGGGCGGGCTCGTCCTGACGGAGGACGACCACATCGGCTACCTGGCGGGCGCCGACCTCTCGGCCGCGATGCCCGTCACGGTGGTGGCGCGGCTGCGTCGCAGCCACCTGCTGTTCCTCGGGCATCCGTTGCGCCAGTGGAGCGTCCGCGTCTTCCTCCAGCGTCTGTGGGTCGACGGTGCGCCGACCTACCGGTCGTGGGCCGTGCAGCCGGACTCCGAGCCGATCGAGCACGACTTCTGGCGCGAACGGGGCGTGGTCGTGCTCGACGCGCCGCTCGACCGCTACGTCCGCGACCTCGTCGAGCGGGTCCGTCTGCTCGGCGGGCATCCCTCGTGAGCACCGCAGAGGCGCCGGCCGAGCTCGGGCGACGGACGAGCCCGTACAAGGGTCTGGCCTCGTTCGAGGCCACGCGGCTCGACGCCGCGCTGTTCTTCGGACGGGCCCGCGAGGCGGAGGTCATCTCCGCGAACCTGCTCGCCGCGCGACTGACGGTGCTCTACGGCCCGAGCGGCGTGGGCAAGACCTCCGTGCTGCAGGCAGGCGTGGCGCACGGGCTCCGCGACCACGACGTCGCGCTGGTGCTCGTCTCCTCCTGGCTGCCGGATCCGGTCGAGGCCGTCGCCGCGCAGGCGCGAGCCGCCGTGGCCGCCGTCCGCGGCACGGAGCCGGAGGATCCCGGGGGCCCGCTCGTCGATCGGCTCGCCGCCTGGAGCGAGGACCTCGGCGTCGACCTGCTGCTCGTGCTCGACCACGCCGAGGACCTCGTCACGCCGGGACCGGACGGGCGGCGCGACGACGCGGCGATCGCCGAACTCGCCGACGTGCTGACGCGTCCGGCGCTGCGCGTGCACGTGCTCCTCGGGGTCCGGGAGAGCGCGATGGCCGCCCTCGACGTGCTCAAGCGCCACGTGCCCGGGCTCTTCGGCAACGTCCTGCGCCTCGAGCCGCTCGGCCGCGACGCCGGCCGGGCGGCGATCACCGGACCGCTCGCCCTCTGGAACCGGCTGGTCGACGAGGGCGCCCGGGTGGAGATCGAGCCGGAGCTGGTCGAGGCGGTGCTGGACGAGGTGGGGATCGGCCGTATCGGACCGGAGGACGCCGCGCCGGACGCGCGCGTGGCACCCGAGCCCGGCGGACGCGTCGAGGCCTCGTACCTGCAACTCGTCCTGGAGCGGATCTGGGAGGTCGAGCGCGCGGCGGGCTCGCGGACCCTCCGGCACGAGACGCTCCTGGCGCTGGGCGGTGCCGAGCGGATCGTGCAGGACCACCTCGAGCATTCGCTGGCGGGGCTGGACGCCGACCGGCGGCGGATCGTCGCGCGCATCTTCCACCAGCTGGTGACGCCGTCCGGCACGACGCTCGCCCACCGCGTCGGCGACCTCGCCGCCTACGCCGAGGCGCCCGAGCCGGACGTCGTCGCGGTCACGGACGAGCTCGTGGCCCGTCGCATCCTCCGGCCCGTGACCGACGGCGGGCCCGACGACCGGCGGGTCGAGATCTTCCACGACGTCCTCGCCTCGGCCGCCGCGGCGTGGCGTCGCCGGGAGGAAGCCGAGCAGCGGCTCGACGAGACGAGGCGCGCGGCGGCCCGACGCCAGCGACACCTCGTGCGCCTGACGGCGGCCGCGGTGGCCGCGCTGCTCGTCGTCACGGCCGTGGCCGTCTTCGCCCTCCTGCAACGTCGCGAGGCGCAGACCCAGACGCGGCGGGCGCAGGTCGGAGAGCTGAGCGCACGCGCCCTGGCCGACCTCACCACGGACCCGGAGGCGAGCCTGCGCCGGGCGCTCGAGGCGGCGGCGCTCGAGCGGCGCGACCGCGTCGAGGAGACGTTGCGCACCACGCTTGCCGCGACCCGCGGTCGCGCGGTGCTGCGCGGCGTGGCCGCCGCGGTCCACCCGACGGCCCGTCGGGTGGCGGTCGCGCCCGCGACAGGCGGTCTGCGGCTCGTGGAGACGGCCACCGGCGAGGGGCGCCACCTCGACACCGCCTCGCCCGTGTCCGCGGTCTCCTTCAGCGACGACGGCACGACGCTCGTGGCCCGCGAGCGCGGCGGGGCGGTGGAGGTGCTCGACGCTGGGACCGGGACACGCCGCGTCCTCGCCGAGACCGGTGTGGGGCCGGCGGCGTTCGTGCACGGGCGTCCGGACGTGGTCACGGCCACGGCCGCCGGCGTCGTGCGCCTCTGGCCGCGCACGGGTTCGGCCCGAGCCGTCGCCACGGTCGCGGGACCGGTCCGGGCCCTCGTGGCCGGCCCCGGCGGCGGTCTGGCCGTGGTGGCCGAGCGTTCGGCGACGCTCGTCGCCCTGACGGCGGCCGGAGCGTCGACGCGTCCGCTCCCGGAGGCCGGCGCGCCCCTGGCCGCCGCCTTCAGTCCGGACGGGCGGACGGTGGCCGTGGGCAGCCGTGACCGGACGGCTCGTCTCTGGGACGTGCGGTCCGGGCGCCTGCTGCACGAGCTGATCGGACACACGAACCACGTGAGCGCCGTCGCCTTCAGCCCGGACGGGTCGCGCCTCGCCACGGGCAGCCTCGACGGCTCGGCGCGCATCTGGCAGACGACGACGGGCACGCTCCTCGCGACCGCCGTCGGTCACACGAACGCCGTCGCGGACGTGGTCTTCAGTCCCGACGGCGAGGTACTCGCCACGGCCGGCCGCGACCGGACCGCCCGGCTCTGGCGGGTGCGGTCCGGGCAGCTGCTCGGGATCGTGGCCGGCCACGACGCGCGTCTCCGCGCGGTCCGCTTCGCGGCCGACGGTCAGACGCTCGTCACGACCGCCGACGACGGCACCGTCCGGGTCTGGGACGCGGGGATCGAGCCGACGCCGCCGCTCCTGGCCCGGCTCGAGGACGCGGTCGTGTCGGCCGCGTTCGCGCCGTCGGGTGACGAGGTCCTGGTCGCGGCCGGGAGGCGGGTCCGCGTGCGGCGTCCCGACGCCACGACCGACGCGCGGATCGTCGCCCAAGGGGCCGCGGTCACCGCTGCGGGCTGGACCTCGTCCGGCCGTATCCTGACGGCAGCCGAGGACGGCACGGCTCGCGTGTTCGGTCGCGACGGCCGCGAGCTCCTGACCGTCCGGGGCGCAGGGGAGCTCCGCAGCGCCGCCGCGAGTGCCGACGAGCGCCTGCTCGTGACCGCCGCGGCCGACGGGCGGGCGCGCATCGTGGACGCCGCCGACGGACGGACGCTCCGGGTCCTGACCGGCCACGTCGGGGCGGTGGCGGACGTCGCGCTCAGCCCGGACGGCGCCACCGTCGCCACCGCGGGCGCCGACGAGACGGTGCGCCTCTGGGAGACGCGGACCGGCGCGCCGCTCCACATCCTCCGCGGCCACCGCGACGAGGTCCGCTCGGTCGCCTTCAGCCCGGACGGCGCGCGGGTCGTCACGGCGTCGCTCGACCACGACGTGCGGGTCTGGAGCGTCGCCTCGGGCGCGCCGATCCGGCTCTTCCCCGTCGCGTTCGCGGGCGTCCAGGACGCGCAGTACAGCCGCGACGGGCGCTGGATCGTCGTGGCCGGCCCGCGGACGGCACCCGTGCTGCGCGCCGACACCGGAGCGCAGCTCGTGCTGCTGCGTGGCTTCACCGACGTCGTCACCGCCGTGGGCTTCGACGCGACCGGCGCACGGATCGTGGTGGCGAGCGCCGACGGTGCGGTGCGGGTGCACCGGTGCGACCTCTGCGGCGGCTTCGACGATCTCGTGGCGCTGGCCCGGGCGCGCCTCGACGGGCTGCAGCCGCGCTCCGAATGAAGGCGTCCGGGCGTGAGCGGGCCGTTGGCGGACGCTGACCTGGCCGTTTGAGCCCGGCCCGACGGTGGGCGCATGTCCACCGCAGCGCACGCGCAGATCCCCACCCGCCGACGTCCGTCCGCCCGCCCCGGGACGGGGTCCTCCCTCGTCGGTGCCGCGGTGCTCGCCGCGGCGGGCCTCGTCGTCGGCCCGACGGACGTCCCGGCGGCTCGCGCGCCGGAGCCGTCCACGGCGATCGCCTTCGCGTCCGTCCCGTCGACGCCTCCGCCGGCCGCCCCGGGCGCCCGCGTCCTGCGGCCGGCCGCCGCCACGAGCGCCGCCGCTCTCCTCCCGACCCAGACGCGCGCGAACGTCGCGCCGGTCGTCGCCGGCTTCGGCTACCCGGTCCGTCCGTTCCACCGCGAGCACCCCGTCCGCGGCTTCTTCGGCGACCCGCGGACGGTGTTCGACGGCCCGCCGACCCGCGCCACCCTGATGCACGGCGACGGCCAGTTCTCGTTCCACGAGGGGGTGGACATCTCGGCGAAGGACGGGACGGCCGTCTACGCCGTCCGCTCGGGCGTCGTGCAGGCCGCCGCGAAGACGAGCGACTGGTTCATCGACGTCGACACGGGCCCGGGCCAGGGCTTCACGTACTGGCACGTGATCCCCGCGGTCCGACCCGGCCAGCGGGTCGTCGCCTACGAGACCGTCCTCGGCCACGTCCGTCGCGGGGCCCGGCACGTCCACCTGACCGTCACCGAGGGCGGGCGCGTGGTGAACCCGCTGGCTCCCGGACGGCTCGGGCCGTACCGCGACACGACCCCGCCGCGGGTGCGGTCGGTCGAGCTGCGGAGTGCCGGCGCCGAACCGGTGATGCCGGAGTTCGTCCAGGGTCGGGTCGAGATCGTCGCGGACGTCGCCGACACGCCGACGACCCCCGCTCCGGGCCTCTGGCGCGACATGCCCACGACGCCCGCGGTGCTGGCCTGGCGTGTCGAGACCATGGACGGTCGACGGGTCCGGCCCAAGCGGACGGTGATCGACGTCCGAGAGCGCCGGCCGGACCACGCCGCGTTCTGGCGCGTCTTCGCGCGCGGGACGCACCAGAACATGAGCGTCTTCGGGCCGCACTTCTCCTACCGGCAGCCCGGCCGCTCGCTGTACCGGCTCACGCCCGACGGGTTCGACACCCGGACGCTGCCCGACGCGGTCTACGAGGTCGTCGTGGTCGCGAGCGACGTCCGCGGCAACCGGGACGAGGTCCGGCGACGCTTCACGGTCCACAACCGGCCCGTCACGAGCGCCGGTGCGGAGCACGAGCGATGAGCCGCCCGCTGGTCGCGTTCCTGCTGACGCTCCGCAGCGACATCCGCTACCGGACCGGGCGCCTCGACGCCGCCCGTCGCGACGCCGAGCAGGCGGTCGAGCTCTGCGCCCGCGGGCCCGACGCGCACGTCCTGACGGCCGCCCTCTTCCAGGCCGCGAAGGTCGACGCGGTGCAGGGGCGGAGCGCCGACTGCGTCGCCCGCCTCGACCGGGCCACCGAGATCGCCGCCGCGGGCCCCGACCTCACGGCGCTGGCGCACCTCGCCGCGACGCACGGCCTGCTGCGGCTCGGTCAGGGCGCCTGGGACGACGCCGTCCGGCACCTCGAGCGCGCGGAGGCCCTCCAGGCCGACCACGGACCGGCCGACCCGCTGGTCGTCGGCAGCAGCCCCCGGCTGATCGAGGCCTACGTCGCCTGCGGACGGCACGACGACGCGCGTCGCGAGCTCGGGCGGCTGGCCACCGCCGTCCGGAGCGATCCCTCGCCCGCGGCGCGGGCCGCCGTGCTGCGCGCCGAGGCGCTGACCGCCGCCGACGCGGACCTCGACCGACGGTTCCCGGCCGCG
>CADCWC010000169.1 GCA_902806305.1 uncultured Thermoleophilia bacterium
GGCGCCGGCCCGCCCGCTCAGCGTGGATCCACCGTCTCGATCACCTCCGCTTCGCGTAGCGACACGGTGGGTTCTCGGACGTCTCGGACGTGCTGCTGCGGTCACGCCCGCTACGCCACCCCCGACCTTCGGTCGTGGGGCAGGCGGGACGCCTGTTCAAGCCGCGGCAGCGCGGAGCGCACCGCCTGTGACCCCCGAGCTGCGCTCGTGGGAGGCCGCGCAGCGGCCGGAACCCGGGCAGACCCCCGGCCAAGGGGCCACCCCCGACCTGCGGTCGTGGGCGGCCGGGACGCCCCGAGGACGTACCGGGGCCCACGACCGAAGGTCGGGGGTGGACGAACGGTGTATCCAGGCTGAAGTCAGAGCGTCTCGACGTGACAGCGCAGGCCAGGTGCCGCGGCGAGGCGCGCGTCGAGCGTCAGGAGCGGGACGTCCAGGGCTTCGGCAAGCGCGACGTAGGCTGCGTCGTACGTCCGCACGTTCGCGCGGAGCTCCCACATGCGGGCCAGCAGGGCCTCGTGACCGTACCGGTGGGTGACCACGTCGAGCAGCGTCGCTCGGGCGCCGACGGCGACCGCCTGTTCGACGAGGCCGCGCGCCGACAGCGATCGGAGAGCGTGCAGCACTTCGACGTCGACAAGGTGCGGCGCATGGATCGTCGCGGCGCCGAGGCGCGCCGCCGCCTTGCCGGACGGTGCGACCAACGCCTCGACCAGAGCCGACGCGTCGGCCACGACCTCGCTCACCGTTCGCGACGACCCTCGTCGAGCGCGGCCAGGATCTCGTCCCGCGTCGGCCCACGACCCGAGGCCTCGACGAGCGCACGCTGACGACTCAGCGCTTCGGCCGGGTCCAGGCGTCGGGACAGGTCGACGAGCCGACGCCGGAGATACTCCGGCAGCCCGAGGCCGGCAGCCGCTGCGCGCTGCCGGAGCGTGTCATAGGCGTCGTCCGGAAGGTCTCTGATCTGCACCGTCTTAGGCATGGCAGCATCATAACATGCGTCGACGCATGTTCAGCCGAGAGACGGAGCACCTTCCTACCGCGCGGTGGCCGCCACGACCGCCACGCCGAGCAGGATCGTCACCGCCGCCGCGGCCTGGAGGCGGGTCAGCCGCTCGCCGAGCGCCAGGATGCCGACCAGGCCCGCCACGGCGGCGTACTGGGACGAGAGCACGGCGGAGACCGCCACCGAGTCGCCTGCACCGACGATGAAGGCCGCGAAGCCGGCCGAGTCGGCGACGCCCGAGAAGACGATCAGCGGCCAGACGGGCCACGGCCACGTCCAGCTGCCCCGCAGGGCGAGCGGCAGGCCCAGGGCCAGGATCCCGACGCTCCGGGCGACGCTGACGTAGGCGGCCACGCCGATCGCGTCCCCGGCTCGCGCCGAGGCCAGGAGGCCCACGGAGGCGAGCGCCGCGGCAGCCACCGCCATGATCAGCGCCACGCGCGGGTACCGGCCGACCGCCGCCCCGCTCGGCGGACGGAGGACGCCGTACAGCCCGACGGTCAACACGGCGAGGCCGAGGAGCGTCAGCGCGCCGGGTCGCTCGCCGCCCGCGATCGAGAGGACGGCCGTGCCGGCGCCGTCCGTGGCGATCACCGGCATGACGATCGAGAGCGGGCCACGCCGCACCGCGCCGTACATGCAGAGGAGCGAGGCCACGGAGGCCCCCGCGCCGAGGATCGTCCACCCCGCTCCCGCGGCGTCGACCGCCACGCCGCCGGCGGCGACCGCCACCGGGAGCGTGGCGGCGAGTCCGACGACGTAGACCCACGCGAGCGCCGCCTGCGACCCGATCGCGCGAGCCGACCGCTGCGCCGCCACGGCCGACAGGCCCCAGAGGAGCGCGGCGGCGAGGCCGCCGACGATCGCCGTCACAGCTCCCGCTCGGCCACCCGGCGACCGTAGCAGCGCCGGTGCCTTCAGCGTCCGCCTTGCGCCTGCGGACAATTCCGGTGTAGCGGAAGGGCGACGCTGCGTCGCATGGCCGGAGACGTGTCCGTCCGGGACTTGCGTGCAAGCAGCTGAACGACGCACAACGCACGAGGGGCGGCCCGTAGGCCGCCCCTCGCGTCGTTCCTGACCGGCGTGTCGCCGGGGCTCAGTCGCCGTCGACGGGCGAGCCGTTGCCGCTCGGGTCGAGATCCTCGAGGCCCTCCAGGGGCACGTGATCGTCGTCCGAGACGGCGAGCTGACCGGCGATGGCGGCGTAGTCGCCCCCGACCCCGTCCAGCCCGGCGTACCCGTCCTTGGGCTCGATCTCGACCGCACGGTACTCGCGCAGACCGGTGGAGGCCGGGATCAGCTTGCCGATGATCACGTTCTCCTTGAGGCCGTTCAGGCGGTCGATCTTGCCCTCGATGGCCGCGTCGGTCAGCACCTTCGTGGTCTCCTGGAAGGAGGCCGCCGAGAGGAAGCTCTCCGTGGCCAGCGAGGCCTTCGTGATGCCGAGCATCTGCTGGTCGCCCGTGGGGATCTCGACGCGCTCCCCGTCCCGCGTGCCCTCGGCCTCGAGGTCGAGGCGCGCCTTGCGGAACTCGGAGACCTCGACGTACTGGCCCGGCAGGTACTCCGTCGAGCCCGCGTGGTCGACGAGGACCCGCCGCGTCATCTGGCGGGCGATGACCTCGACGTGCTTGTCGTTGATCTCCACGCCCTGGTCGCGGTAGACCCGCTGGACCTCCTCGACCAGGTAGCGCGTGGCCCGGGACAGGCCCGAGGCCATCAGGTCGGTCGGGGCGAGCACGCCCGGCAGGACGCGCTGACCCTCGACGACGATCTGCCCGTCGGCCGCGGACGGCACGACGCTGCGCACGTGCTGCACGCCGCGGGTGAGCCACTCCGCCAGCTGACGGGTCATGCGCTCGCCGCGGTAGAAGATCACCGGGCCCTCGCCCTCGACCTCGCGCACCTCGATGTCGTCGCGGCGCGGGAGGACGTAGACGAACGGACCGGTGGCCTTCGTCCGGAGCGCGACCCGACCCGCGATGTGCGAGACGGCGCCCGCCGACTTCGGCGTCCGGGCCTCGAACAGCTCGACCACGCGGGGCAGGCCGTGGGTGATGTCGTCACCCGCGACGCCGCCGGTGTGGAACGTGCGCATCGTGAGCTGCGTGCCGGGCTCGCCGATCGACTGGGCGGCCACGATGCCGACCGCGTCGCCGACGTCGGACCGGTCGCCCGTGGCCAGCGAGACGCCGTAGCAGGCGCCGCAGACCCCGGTCTCGGCCTCGCAGGTCAGGACCGAGCGCACGGGCACCGTGCAGTCGCGCTCGATCTTGTCGTTGAGGGCCCACACGAGCGTCTTCCACTGGAGCTCCCGCACCAGCGCCGCGTCACGGTCGGACAGCGAGGAGACGGCGTAGCCGTCCTCCTCCAGGCGCCGCTGGAACTTCTCCGGCGTGCGCAGGTCGTCGACCGCCTCGAGCGGCAGGAACGCGTCCTCGCCCTTCAGCTCCCGGCGGAAGACGTCGGCCAGGTCGCCCAGGCCGAGCTTCTCCGCGAGCGTCGGGGCGTCCTCGAACGTGTCCTGCTCGAGGGTCGCGATGATGTCGGTCACGGACTGGCGCTTCGCCTCGTAGATCAGCCGCGACAGGTCGCGGGAGATCGGCGTCTGCGACGGCAGCACGCCCTCCGAGGTGTCCGTGTCGCCCGCGAGGACGCGGCCCACGAGCTGCTCGTTCGCCCGGGGGGCGAACTGGCCGCCACGGCGCTCGATCTTGCCGTCGCGGTACTCGAAGAACGTCTTGCGATCGAGCACGAAGGCCGGGACGTCGACGTACTGCTCGGTGCCGCAGTCCCGCTCGCGGACGATCACGTCCTGCGACACGTCGACGAGACGCCGGGTCAGGTAGCCCGAGTCGGCCGTGCGCAGCGCGGTGTCCGCGAGGCCCTTGCGGGCGCCGTGGGTGGAGATGAAGTACTCGAGGACCGACAGGCCCTCCATGAAGTTGGCCCGGATCGGGCGCTCGATGATCTCGCCCTTCGGGTTGGCCATCAGCCCGCGCATGCCCGCCAGCTGGCGGATCTGCTTGAACGAGCCGCGGGCGCCCGAGTTGGCCATCATGAAGACCGGGTTCAGCTCCCAGAGGGTGCCGACCATGGCCTCACCGACCTGGTCCGTGGCCCGGTTCCAGAGGTTGACCACCTTCTCCTTGCGCTCGGCGCCGGTGATCAGGCCGGACTGGTACTGGCGCTCGGCCCGGCTGACCTCCGTCTCCGTGGCGGCCAGGATGGCGTCCTTCTCCGGCGGCGTCACGATGTCGTTCTTCGAGATCGTGATGCCGGCCCGCGTGGCGTAGCGGAACCCGAGGTCCTTGACGGTGTCGAGGATCCGGGCCACCTGCGAGGCGCCGTGCGAGTCGACCATCGTCGAGATCAGGTCGTTCATCTCGCGCTTGGTCAGCGCCGTCGTGACGTCCGTGTAGTCGTCCTCGTCGAGCTCACGGCCGAGCACGTCGGCGAGCGCCATGCGGAGCTCGTGGTTGAAGATCGCCCGGCCGGTCGTCATCAGCCTGCGCGTGCCGCCGATGCGGACCCAGATCGGCTCCTGGAGCCGGATCTGGCCCGAGTCGTAGGCGATCTCCACCTCCTCGGTGCTGCCGAACGCGCCGCCGATCTCGAGGCCGAGCTCCTGCGGCGTCCTGCCGTCCCGCAGGGCGACCTCGTCGGCCGCCAGATCGCGACCGCAGTAGGTGAGGTAGTAGAGCCCGAGCACCATGTCCTGCGACGGCGTGGCCAGCGGCCGGCCGCTCGCGGGCGAGAGGATGTTGTTGGCCGAGAGCATGAGGATGCGGGCCTCGGCCTGGGCCTCCACCGACAGCGGCAGGTGCACGGCCATCTGGTCGCCGTCGAAGTCGGCGTTGAAGGCGTGGCAGACGAGCGGGTGGACCTGGATCGCCTTGCCCTCGACCAGGATCGGCTCGAAGGCCTGGATGCCGAGGCGGTGCAGGGTCGGCGCCCGGTTGAGCAGCACCGGATGCTCGGCGATGACCTCCTCGAGCACGTCCCAGACCTCCGGGACCATCGAGTCGACCATCTTCTTGGCCGCCTTGATGTTCTGGACGGCCTTGCGCTCGACGAGCCGCGACATGATGAACGGCTTGAAGAGCTCGAGGGCCATGAGCTTCGGCAGGCCGCACTGGTGCAGCTTCAGCGTCGGGCCCGAGACGATCACGGAGCGGCCCGAGTAGTCGACGCGCTTGCCGAGCAGGTTCTGCCGGAAGCGGCCCTGCTTGCCCTTGAGCATGTCGGACAGCGACTTCAGGGGCCGGTTGCCCGGACCCGTGACGGCGCGGCCGCGGCGGCCGTTGTCGAACAGCGCGTCGACGGCCTCCTGCAGCATCCGCTTCTCGTTGTTGACGATGATCTCGGGGGCCCCGAGGTCGAGCAGCCGCTTCAGCCGGTTGTTGCGGTTGATGACGCGGCGGTACAGGTCGTTCAGGTCGGACGTGGCGAAGCGGCCACCGTCCAGCTGCACCATCGGCCGGAGCTCCGGCGGGATCACCGGGACGGTGTCCAGGATCATCCACTCGGGCTTGTTCTCGGACTTCTGGAAGGCCGAGACGACCTTCAGGCGCTTGATCGCCCGCTGCTGCTTCTGACCCTTCGAGGTCGTGATCTGGTCGCGCAGGTCGGCGGACAGCTCGTCGAGGCTCTCGCGGGCCAGGAGCTCACGGATCGCCTGGGCGCCCATGGCCAGGCCGATGTACTCGCCGAAGCCGTACTCGGAGCCGAAGCGGTCCTTGATCTCGCGGGCCAGCTTCTCGTCGCCGACGACCTCCTTCGGCTGGAGCGCCTTGAAGGTCTCCCAGGCCGAGTCGAGCACCTGCAGGCGCTCGTCGTAGAGCTCGTCGGTGTCCTTGCGACGGACGTTGATGTCGATGACCATCTCGCGCGCCTTGAGCGCCCACTGCTCGATCTGGCGGTGGTCGTCGCGGCTCATGCGGCCCTCGGCCTTGAGGCAGAGGTCGTTCGCGAGTGCGCGGAGGTCGAAGTCCTCCTCGCCCCGGCGCTCGGACGCCTCACGGACGAGGTCCGAGAGCAGGCCGTTGCCGAGGCCGCGGGTCTTGTCCAGCTCGCGCTGGGTCCGCTCGGCCGTCAGCGCGGGCAGGAGGGCGGCGTCCGCCTTCGCGTCGAGCGCGGCGTCGTCGCCCCCGAGGTAGGCCACGATCCGGTCGAGCTGCTTTCGGGCGTTGCCCTTCTGCGTGCCCTTGCCGGTGTCGATCGTGTCGATGGTCTCCGAGATCGCGGCGAGCACGTCGCCCGCCACCGCGGTGACGAGGTCGAGCTCCTTCGGGGTCAGGCGCCGGTCGTCGCGGACCGCGAGCTGGTGCACGAGCTCGCGCACCTTCTTCGGGTCCTCGCCGCCGATGCGCGCGGCCACGTCGCGCAGCAGGCCGTTCGCGAGCTCGCGGCCCGACTCGATGTCGAAGCCCTGCTCCTCGGCCCAGGCCGCGAGCATCCGCGACCAGTACTCGTCGTCGTCGTCGAACGCGTCGTTCGCGCCCGAGATCAGGTACTGGCGGCGCCGCTGGAGGCGCTCCTCGACCTGGCCGAGCTCCTCGGCGCGGTCGGCCTCGAGCTGCTCCCGCTCCTGCAGGATCTTGGCGTCGAGCTCGTTCAGGTCCGCGGCGCGCCGCTCCTCGTCGACCCAGGTGCAGATGTGGGCCGCGAAGTAGAGGACCTTCTCGAGCTCCTTCGGGGCGATGTCGAGCAGGTAGCCGATGCGGCTCGGCACGCCCTTGAAGAACCAGATGTGCGAGACCGGCGCGGCCAGGTCGATGTGGCCCATGCGCTCGCGACGCACCTTCTGGCGCGTCACCTCGACGCCGCAGCGCTCGCAGATGATGCCCTTGTAGCGGACGCGCTTGTACTTGCCGCAGTAGCACTCCCAGTCCTTCGTGGGACCGAAGATGCGCTCGCAGAAGAGGCCGTCCTTCTCCGGCTTGAGCGTGCGGTAGTTGATGGTCTCCGGCTTCGTGACCTCCCCGGACGACCAGCTGTGGATGTCCTTGGTGGAGGCGAGGCCGATCTTGATGTAGTCGAAGTCGTTGATGTCGATCAACGGGGTGCTCCTGGTCTCTCAGGCGGTGACGGGTGGGCGGGCGCAGGGCGCCGGACGGCCATGAGCGGCCGTCCGGCGTGGGCCCGTCACTCGGGGATCTCGAGCTCGACGGGCGCTGCGGCCTCGAGATAGCCGTCGTCCGTGTCCTCCAGGTCGACGCCCACCCGCGGCGCGTCGTCCTCGTCGACCACGTCGAGCGTCTCGTCGTTCGGGAGGATGAGCTCCCCCTCGTCGAGCCGCTCGGTCCCGGTCTCGACCTCCTCGGCGTCGGGCGCACGGCCCGTGGCGCGCAGGCGGTCGGGCGACAGGTCGACGCCGAGCTCCTCGGCGGCGCGGAGCAGCTCGTCGTCCTCCTCCGAGACCTCGAGACCGCGGCCGTCCTCGCGCATCGGCTTGACGTCGAGGCCGAGCGACTGCATCTCCTTGAGGAGCACCTTGAAGGACTCGGGGATGGAGGGCTCGGGGATGTTCTCGCCCTTGACGATGGCCTCGTAGGCCTTGACGCGACCGACGGTGTCGTCGGACTTGATGGTCAGCATCTCCTGCAGCGTGTAGGCGGCGCCGTAGGCCTCGAGCGCCCACACCTCCATCTCGCCGAAGCGCTGGCCGCCGAACTGCGCCTTGCCGCCCAGCGGCTGCTGGGTGACGAGCGAGTAGGGGCCGGTGCTGCGGGCGTGGATCTTGTCGTCCACGAGGTGGAGCAGCTTCAGGATGTACATGTAGCCCACGGTCACGCGCTCCTCGTAGGGATCGCCCGTGCGGCCGTTGAACAGCTTGACCTTGCCCGAGCAGCGCCTGTCGGCGCGGTCGGACTCGTCTACGTCGAAGCGGATGCCGCGGTTCTCGTGCTCCTTCTGCCACTCGCAGAGCGCGTGGTCGACGTCCTCGACGGTCGCCCCGTCGAAGACCGGCGTGGCCACGTTCACGCGCCCGCCGTTGCTCTTGGCGTGCGTGTAGGCCTCCGAGCCGTCGTCATACCAGCCGTTGCCGGCGACCCACCCGAGGTGGGTCTCCAGGATCTGGCCGATGTTCATGCGGCTCGGCACGCCGAGCGGGTTGAGGATCACGTCGACCGGCGTCCCGTCTTCGAGGTGGGGCATGTCGGCCTCGGGCACGATCTTGGAGATCACGCCCTTGTTGCCATGACGGCCGGCGAGCTTGTCGCCCTCGGCGATCTTGCGCTTCTTGGCCACATACACGCGCACGAGGTCGTTGACCCCCGGTGGCAGGTCGTCCTCGTCGTCACGGGAGAACGTCTTGACGTCGATGACCACGCCGCCCTCGCCGTGGGGCACCTTCAGCGAGGTATCGCGGACCTCACGCGCCTTCTCCTTGAAGATCGCGCGGATCAGCTTCTCCTCGGCGGTGAGCTCGGTCTCGCCCTTCGGCGTGACCTTGCCGACCAGCAGGTCGCCCGACACCACC
>CADCWC010000170.1 GCA_902806305.1 uncultured Thermoleophilia bacterium
GGGGCACGCGGCTGGTGCGCCTGCAGATTTGAACCCGGGCCGGCCCGGCGCGTCGCCCGTGTGGGCCTCGCGCATCCCGTCGACCCGAGGTGTCACTACGTGTCCGTTCCCTGCCCGCGGCGATCCGTCGCCCTGCTCATCACCCTCGTCTGCTCCGTGATCCTCGCGCCCGGCCCTGCCGTGGCGTCGCCGATCACCGACCGGATCGGCGACAAGCGCGCCCAGGCGGTCCGGGCCAAGGCGGAGGCCGATCGCCTCGGCGACGCGCTCGAACCGGTGATCCAGCGCTACAACCACGCGACGGAGCAGCTCGCCGACGTGCGCGGGCGGATCTCGAGCAACCGTCGAAGGATCGGCGCCACCGAGGCGAACCTGCGCGCGAGCCGCACGCTCCTCGCCGACCGGCTGCGCGAGGCGTACCGCAGCGGCGAGCCCGACGCGGTGGCCACGGTGCTGTCGTCCGGGTCGATCACCGACATGCTCGCCACCGCAGACGTCCTCCGGCGGTCGCAGATGCAGACCGCCCAGCTGATCGAGGGGACGCGACAGGACCGGGCCGAGCTCGGCATCCGGCGGACGGAGCTGCGCCGTGACGAGCGGCGGGTCGACGAGCTCGTTCGTGAGCTCGCCCGCGAAGGCGCCCGCATCCGGGCCGGAATCGCGCGTCAGCGCGCGCTGGTGCGCGGGTTGGAGCAGGAGATCGAGCAGCTGAAGGCCGAGGAGCGACGTCGCCAGGAACGCCTCATCGCCGAGGCCCGGCGCCGACTCGCCGAGGCCCGACGGGCGGCGGAGCTCGAGCGGCGCCGCCAGGCGACCGTCCTTGCAGCGCAGGAGGACCCGGGGATCGGCGGCTCGGCACCAGCGGAGGCGCTCGGAGACGGCGCCGCGGCGGTCTCCGCCGACGGTCCCGACACGATCGCGCCGGCGCCGCCGCCGTCCGACGGTTCGATCGGTGTCCGCGCCGTGCAGGCGGCGATGCGGTACCTCGGCACGCCGTACTCGTGGGGCGGCGGGAATGCATCCGGCCCCAGCCGCGGCTTCGCGCAGGGGGCGAACACCGTGGGGTTCGACTGCTCCGGGCTGACGCTCTACGCCTATGCCCAGGTCGGGATCTCCCTCAGCCACTACACCGGCGCGCAGTGGAACCAGGGCACACGGATCTCCTCCATGTCCGATCTGCAGGCCGGCGACCTGGTTTTCTTCGGCTCGGACCTCGGTCACATGGGAATGTACGTCGGCGGCGACAACATGATCCACGCGCCGCGCACCGGCGACGTGGTGAAGATCTCGAACATCACCTCGAGCGGCTACTACCAGGGCCGCTTCCGCGGCGGCGTCCGGCCCTACTAGCCGCGCGGCACTTCGGGCGCGGGCGCCGGGCGCGTCAGGCGGCGGCCTCGTCCTTCCGCCGCGTCGGCGTCGTGGCGATCCGGCGCGGCCGGCGCGCGACGGCCTCGCCGATGACGGCGCGAGTCCGGGAGAACCACCCGCGGGCGGCGAGCCGGACGCGGGCGAGCCGCGCGAGCACCCCGTCGACGAGGGCGGCGTAGGCGATGCCGACGGCGACGGAGGCGGCGAGAGCGACCAGCGGGCTCCGCTCGGCGATCGCCGGATAGACCTGCCAGTGGGTGACGTAGATGTAGAGGGAGCTGCTCGCCAGCACTCCGGCCGGCCGGTGCAGGGCGGCGGGACACCGGACGGTCGGCGCCCAGAGCAGCAGCAGCAGGCCACCAAGGATGACAGCGTCGCGCGCGGGGTCCTCGAAGAAGCCCGGTACGGTCGCCGCCGTCACTGCGGTGACGAGAAGGCGCTGCCAGATCCCGGCGACGCGCGCCGCTGCCCAGCCGAGCGCGAAGAGCCACAGCACGGGCTTCGTGTTGAGCACGCCGAGGTCGACGAGCTCGTACCGAGGGACCAGCGCCACCGCGAGCAGCGCCAGGACGAAGCCGAACGGATGACGCCGCTCCAGGCGGTCCAGCGACCGGCTCGACAGGAGCACGGCGAGCAGCAGCAGGATGTACGTCAGCACCTCCACGAACCAGAAGTGCCACTGGGTGGTCCAGGTCTCGGGACCGAGGACGGCGTTCAGCAGGAGGAGGTTCGCGACGCCGTAGTCGTCGGTCAGCAACGAGGCACCGGCGATCCACGCCACCGTCGGGACGACGATCCGCCCGGCGCTCGCCAGCACGCGTCGCAACCGCTCCGCCCGGCCGCCGGTGGTGAGCTGGAAGCGGGCGAAGTTGTAGCCGGCAACCCCGATCAGGACGTGCGCGCTGCCGAGGATGCTGAAGAGACCGGCGTGCGTCCCGACGATCAGCAGGATGGCCGCGGCCCGCAGGGCGACGCCGGTCTCGACGACCCGCGTCCGCCGTGATCCGGCGGGCGGCGCCTCGACGAGCCGGCGGATCGGCGTGGTGTGCCAGTCGGACGGCAGGTGCCCGAGGACCTCCTCGAGCCGGAGCGAGAGCTCGACGTAGGAGAGCGAGTCACCGCCCAGGCCGACGAACGTGCTGTCGTCGGTGACGTCGCTGCGGTCGAGCGACTCCGCGAAGAGCGCACGGAGCGCGGCGCGGCTCACCGCCCTCGCGGGCGTCCGCGCGACCGGCGACGCCTGATGATCGGGAGCGCCGGCGTCCCCGGGGCGCCGCACGAGCTCCGAGAGGGCTCGGTAGTCGGGCTTCCCGGTCGACCGGCGCGGCAGCTCAGGCACCCCGCACACGCGCACCGCGGCAGGCGGCAGACGGAGCTCGCGCATCGCCAGGTGTCGGAGCTCGGCGGGATCGCGGACGTCCTCCGTGGCCACCACCAGCTCGTCGTCCGTGCCGACGCACGCGACGGCGACGCCGTGCGCGTCGAACAACGCCTCGACGCGGTCGAGCTCGATCCGCACCCCGTACACCTTCAGGAATCGGCTGCGCCGCCCGAGCAGCTCGTACAGGCCGTCGCTCCGTCGGCGGGCGACGTCGCCGGTGCGCAGGACGTCCGTCGTCCGGCCGAGCGCCAGGTCGGACGCCGACTCGGCGTAGCCGAGCATGACGTTCGGGCCCTCGTACACCAGCTCCCCGGTGTCCGGCGCGGGGTGCTCCGGGAGCGGCTCCAGCGCGAACCGGCGGCCGGGGATCGGCACGCCGATCGCCTCCGGTCGCTCCGCGGCGAGGGCCGGCGGCAGGTACGCCATCCGGGCCGTCGCCTCGGTCTGGCCGTACATCACCACGAGGTCCCAGCCGCGCCGCCGGCCGAGGTCCGCGTAGCGCCGCACGCGGTCGGGCGCGAGCCGCCCACCCGCCTGCGTCACGTAGCGCAGGTGCGGCAGCGCCATGTCCGCGAACCGCACCCGGTCGAGCAGCTCGAAGGTGTACGGCACCGCGGCGAACGTGGTGCCCCGACGCTCGCGGAAGAGATCCCAGAAGCACGGGTCGACGACGGAGCGGTCCGTCAGGATCACGGCCGCGCCGCGGGCGAGATGGCTGTGGAGGACCGAGAGTCCGTAGCAGTAGTGGATCGGCAGGGTCGTCGCCGCCCGATCCGTCGCCTCGATGCGGAGGGACTCGGCGATCGCCTCGGCGTTCGCCTGGACGTTCTCGTGCGAGAGCCGAGCCAGCTTCGGTGAGCCCGTGGATCCGGACGTGCTGAGCAGCAACGCCAGGTCCGGGTGGAGCACGTGGATCGATCCCGGGTGTCGTTCGTGGAGCACCCACTCGCCCCCCACCCGGCGCAGGACGACGTCGGGGTCGTAGACCGAGGTCAGCGAGTCACGGGCGGCGGCGTTGTCCCCCGGCACGAGCAGCACCGGGTGACCGGCGCACAACGCCGCCAGGTAGGCGATGACGGGATCGAGCTCGTTCAGGCCGGGTATCAGCACGAGACGGCGCACGTCACCGAGCCGCCGCGCAACCTCGTCGACCCGGTGGGCGAGCTCGCGGTAGGTCAGCTCGCCGTCGTGGGTGAGGATCGCGGTCCGGTCGCCGTGTACGGCGAGGTCGGCCGCGAAGCGGACCGTCGGGCGAGCGTGCAGGTCGGGCGCGGCAGCCACCCGCCGAGCATAACTAAGGTAACCCTAAGTGATGGTCCGACTGTCGCACGGTCGACCGCTCGGGGCGGTGCGCCGCGCCGGTCAGGCACCCGGCGCGCCGTACCGGACCTGCCCGGCCCGGCGCAGGGCGTCCATCGTCTCGTCGACGGTGAGGAGGACGGTCGTGTCGAGCGTGGCGAGCGCACCCCCGCCGCCGAGCGCGAGGGCGACCGCGGCCATGGAGACGTTGTCGGGCGCTTCCCAGAGCGTGTAGCCGTCGTGGCTGCCGAAGGCGTACCAGAACCCGTGGAGCTTCCCGCCGACCGACTCGATGTACGACTGCGCCGCGACGCGGCGGTCCTCCGGGTTCCCGATCATCCGGGCCCACGTCTCCGGCGTGTAGCTGAAGCGGGACAGGTAGAGCGGCATGTCTTCTCCTTTCGTCGGTCGATTCGAGCGGCTGCGGTCGTGGCCTCAGCCGCCGGCGTCGGGGTTCCACGTCGGCGATCGCCAGCCCCCACCCTCGACCAGGCGCTGCGTCGCCGATCCGTCCACCTCGACGGTGTAGAGACCGTCGTCGGCCTCGAAAGCGATGGTCCGGCTGTCCGCCGACCACGACGGTCCGTTCGTGCCCGGGCGCGGCTCCCGCGTGACCACGGTGCCGTGCCCGTCGATCGGGGCGCCATTCGCGGCGGCGCGGTCGACCTCCGACCGCGCGACGACGCAGATGTGCGTCGTCTCGCGGCACGCGAACGCGATCCGTCGGCCGTCGGGGGACCAGGCGGGCCGCACGCTGTGATCGGACACGACCTGGTGCGCGTTCTCGCCGTCGGCGTCCATGATCCAGATCCTGGCGCCGCGGAAGTACACGACCTGCCGACCGTCGGGAGACCAGTCCGGACCGGCGCCGCTGCCGTCGTCGCCCGTGAGGTTCTCCTCCGCACCTCCGTTCGCGTCGATCACCATGACGTCGAACGGCCGGGTTCCGAGCGCCGGGTCCTGGCGGTCGAAGGCGACGCGCTGCCCGTCCGGTGACCAACGCGGCTTCGTCTCGTCGAGCGGCGACTCGACGAGCGCCGCCGCCCGGCCGTCGCGGTCGAGCGTCCAAACGTCCGCGTCACGGGTGAACACCACCATCGTCCCGTCCCCACGGATGTCGGGGAAGTCGTCGGCGTCGCCGTCCGTGATCCGGCGCTGCCCCCCGCCGTCGGCGTCCAGCGTGTAGAGCGCCCCGTCCCGCACGGCCACGAGCGCCGCCCACGGGCTCACCGCTCCGCCTTCCCCTGCGGCGTCGTCGTCGCCGTCGAGCAGGACGAGCGACACGGCTCCCACCGCGGCGAGGCCGACCGCGGCGCCGAGCCCGAGCCCGAGGCGCGCCGGCGCCCGCCGCCGCTTCCCCGGGGGCGTCACGGGTCGTTCCCAGTCCTCGGTCTGACGCGCGAAGGCCGCGCGTCGCTCCTCGCTGCGCAGGTCGAGCGTGTGCTGGAGCCATTGGCCGAGCAGCCCGAAGACGCCGGTGATCACCGCACCGACGGCGACGGTCAGGATCTCCTTCACGCCCGGCTCATCTCTGCGACGTCACTCCCGGTTGTCGGCGAGTCGCCTGGGCGGCCCCTCAGGCGCTCGCGGCCCGTCGCGGCATCGCTGCCGACTCGCCGCACATCGCCCCGCCGGTGGTCGTCATGTCCTCGCCCCCCTGCGCCGTTCGAGTGGGGCTCACTCTACGCTCCGCACCGGGCGTCGACCAGGGGCCCGCGCCGAATCCCGACGCTCCTCGGTCACCACACGTCGCCGTCGCGCCAGTCGCAGGCCAGATCGCCGCGGAGGTCGAGCGCAACGAGGGGCAGGACGTAGACGCTGTCGTCGTCGTCCGCGGTACGGGTCGCCCCGGCCGGCGCGAGCGTGAAGGTACGGCCCTGCCAGCGCCGCCAGCCGCGGCCCTCGTAGAGCCGCACCGCCTCCTCCGTGGCGCTGAGCGCGCCGAGCTCGTACGCGCCGCGGATCACGCGTTCGAGCGCCTGCATCAGCGCATCCGCGTACCCCCGTCGGCGGCGGTCCGCACGGACGCCGAGCGCCTCGACGTAGCCTGCCCGCAACGCCCGTCCGCCGTGGAGCAGGCGTCGCTGGACCACCGACGCGTGCCCGATCAGATCGGCTCCCTCCCAGACCAGCGCGTGGATCCCGCCGAGGCCGTGCTCCCAGTCCTCGTCCGAGAAATCGCCGTCGAAGACGTCGTCCATGAGCCGTCGCGCCGCTGCCGCCGTGGCGGCGTCGAGGTCGGCGGTGTGGGCGGTGCGGACGCCGGGCATTCGGCACGTGCTCCGGTCTGCGTCTAGGGCGCAGTCGGCATCCCGAGGTCGACGAGCCCCGGGAGGTGGACGCACGTGACTCCCCGAGCCGTCACGAGAACCATCAGGACGACACCGCAATCGCGGCAGCGTCCGACGGTGCCCGGCGCATGCGTGTGGACCTCGAGCTCCGCCATCTGCCACGTTCGCCGACAGCCCGCGCAGCGGCCGGTGACGGTGGTCATCTCGCCGCCGAAGACCTCCATGAGCTGACCGGCGATGGCGTTCCCGTCGAGCGCCTCCATCACGTCCCTCCCTGCGATGCGCTCGGCGCCGGGAGGCCCGAGCCGGTTGCCCCGAAGCGCTCCGTCCGGATGCGGTCGGTGTCGTGTCCGAGGTCGATCAGGGCGTCGGCGACCGCCTCCACGAAGGACGTCGGACCGCAGACGTAGACGAGCGGGCCGCTCGACGCGGGCCACGCCGCCTCACGCAGGTACTCCCGGTCGATCCGACCGCGATGACCGTTCCAGTCGTCCGGCCAGGCGCGGCTCAGCGCGACGCGGACGTCGACCGCCTCGCGAGCGCCGAGGCGGACGAGCTCCTCGTGGAAGATGACCTCCGGCAGCGAGCGGGCCGAGTACAGCAGCCGCACCGGGACCGCGCTCCCGATGGCGGCGTGATGCCGCAGCATCGAGCGGAACGGCACGACGCCGGAGCCGCCCGCGATCAGCGCGAGCGGCCCGCCGAGTGACTCCTCCCAGACGAAGTATCGGCCGATCGGACCGCGCAGCTCGAGCGCGTCGCCCGGCTGGAGCACGTCGACGAGATAGGGCGAGACCTCGCCGTCGTCGAGGCGGTCGACCGTCAGGGTCACCGATCGGTCCTGCGGCGCCGAGGCGATCGAGTAGCTGCGCTGCGCCTGGTAGCCGTCCTCTGCGGTCAGGCGCACGTCGACGTGCTGGCCGGCGAGGTGCCCCTCCCACGTCGGCACGTCGAGCACGACGCTGCGCGTGCGTGGCGTCTCGTCGACGAGATCGAGGACGCGCGCCTGCCGCCAGGTCAGTCGCCCGCGTAGCGCTGTTCCCGCCATGGGTCCCCGTAGTTGTGGTAGCCGTAGCCCTCCCAGAAGCCCGGCTCGTCGTCGGTCCGCAGCTCGAGTCCGCGCACCCACTTCGCGCTCTTCCAGAAGTACAGGTGCGGAATCAGCAGCCGCGCGGGACCGCCGTGCTCCGGCTCGAGCGGCTCGCCGTCGTACGCGAGGGCCAGCCACGCTCGCCCGCCGATGAGATCCTCCAGCGGCACGTTGGTCGTGTAGCCGCCGTCCGACCACGCCGTCACGAAGGCGTCCTCGGCCGCGGCTCGCTCCAGCAGGACGTCCAGCGAGATGGCGGTCCAGGTCGTATCGAGCTTCGACCACTTCGTCACGCAGTGGATGTCGACGGTGAACGTCTCCGTCGGGAGCGTCCCGAGCTCCTCCCACGTCCACGTCACCGTTCCGGCGGCGCCACCGCGGACCGTGAAGCTCCAGTCCTCGATCGGCGTGCGCGGCGTCGGGCCGGCGGACAGCACCGGGAAGTCGTCGGTCCAGTACTGACCGGGCGGCAGACGAGCCGGGTCGACAGACGGTCGTCGCCGACCGAAGAAGCCACGCGAGGCCGACGTCATGGCCGTTCCTCCTCGGGGCTGTGTGGTGGGTGGCACACGCCGGGTTCCTCCTCCTCGTTCTCCTGGGCGGATCGGGGCGCGCTCGACCGCGCGAATGTAGCGGGGACGGCGGCACGCTGCTCGGCGAGCGCCACCGCTAGGACGGGGTCCCCTCGGGCCCGCGGTCGGCCAGGAACTCGAGCAGCTCCCGTGCGACGTCCTCCGGCCGATCCTCCGCCATGAAGTGGGAGGCGTCGACCGCCGTGCCGCGAACGTCGGCGGCCCAGGGTCGCCAGACGTCGAGCACGTCGCCGTAGAACCGCGGCAGACCGCCGCCGGCTGCCCACAGCACCAGGACCGGACAGCCGATCGAGCGGCCGGCAGCGCTGTCGGCGTCGTCGGCGGTCAGGTCCACCGTCGCTCCGGCGCGGTAGTCCTCGCACATCGCCGCGACCGCTTCCGGGTCGTCGAGGACCCGCCGGTAGGTCTCCAGGATCTCCGGGGGGTAGCGGGCGGGATCGCGCCCGGAGGC
>CADCWC010000171.1 GCA_902806305.1 uncultured Thermoleophilia bacterium
AGGGGGAGCTCCCGGACGCGGAGTTCCCGTGGGTGCTCAACACCGGCCGGCTGCTGCAGCACTGGCACACGGGCTCGATGACCCGTCGCTCGAAGACGCTCGACGCCATCTCGCCGATCGCGGAGCTGTACCTGCATCCGGCCGACGCCGCCGACCTCGGCCTCGAGGACGGCATGCGGGCCCGGGTCACGTCGCGCCGCGGGCAGATCGACCTGCAGGTCAGGATCTCGCACCGGGAGACGCGCGGCGCGTGCTTCATGCCGTTCCACTTCCGCGAGGCGGCGGCGAACCTGCTGACCATCGACGAGATCGACCCGTTCGGGAAGATCCCGGAGTTCAAGTTCTGCGCGGTGCGGGTCGAGCCCTCGCCCGACCAGGATCCCGAGGGCCGGGGGATGCCGAAGCCCGACGCCGTCGAGGTCCAGGCCTAGATGCGAGCGGTCGCGTAGTGGAGGCTCGGAACGGCCGGTTCCCCGGCCCGAGCCTCGTGCCCGCCCTCCACGCCATCCAGCACGAGCACGGCTGGCTGCCGCGCGAGGAGCTCGTGGCGCTGGCGCGCGAGCAGCGCCGTCCGCTCTACGAGCTGCAGGGGCTGATCTCGTTCTATCCGCACTTCCGCACGAGCGGCCCGCCGCCGAAGGTCGAGGTCGCCGTCTGCCGCGACCTGGCCTGCCGCCTGGCGAACGCGCCCCAGACGGTCGCCGCGGCCCGCGCGCGCTACGGCGACGACGTCGAGGTCGAGCTGCGTGAGGTGTCGTGCCCGGGGCGCTGCGACCTCGCCCCGGCCGTCGTGGTCAACGAGCAGCCGGCGCGCGCCGAGGCCCTCGAGCGCCTTGTCGAGGAGGCGCGTGCAGGCACGCTCGCCCCCGCGTCCGCCGACCGGCCGGACCGCGCGTGGGCGACCGATCCCTACGCCGGCGGCGACGAGCGCTACGCCCTCGTCCGTCGCCTGCTCGCGGGCGAGCTGGCGTCCGAGGCGATCGTCCGGGCCCTCGAGGGAGCGGAGCTGCGCGGCATGGGCGGCGCGGGCTTCCCGACCGGCCGGAAGTGGTCGCTCGTGGCGGACGTCGAGGCCGAGCGCAAGTACGTCATCTGCAACGCCGACGAGTCCGAGCCCGGCACCTTCAAGGACCGCCAGATCCTGGCCGAGGTGCCGCACCTGCTGCTCGAGGGGATGCTGCTCGGGATGCTCGTGGTCGGGGCCGAGGAGGGCATCGTCTTCGTCCGGCACGAGTACGGGCCGGAGACGGAGGTCGTCCGGGCCGAGCTCGACGCGCTCCGGTCCGCGGGGCTGCTCGGCGACGACGTCCTCGGCAGCGGTCGCCGGCTCGAGATCGAGATCGTCGTCTCGCCGGGCGGCTACATCCTGGGCGAGGAGACGGCGCTCCTCGAGTGCCTCGAGGGGCACCGCGGCGAGCCGCGCAACAAGCCGCCGTTCCCGGGCGTGCACGGGCTCTGGGGCCGTCCGACGCTCATCAACAACGTCGAGACCTTCGCGCACATCCCGATCATCGTCACGCGCGGCGCGGAGTGGTGGCGCGCGCAGGGCGTCCGCGGCGCCGTCGGGCTGAAGGCGATGGCGGTCTCCGGGCACGTCACCCGACCCGGGGTCCACGTGGTGCCGCTCGGGACGACCGTCGAGGAGCTGATCGAGCTCGCGGGCGGCATGCGCGACGACGCGACGCTGCTCGCCTTCACGCCGGGCGGCGCGTCGTCGAACTTCCTGCTCGCCAAGGACGCGGACGTCCCGCTCGACTTCAAGCCGATGGCCGAGCGGGGGTCGATGCTCGGCTCGGGCGCGCTCGTGGCGATCGCCGAGGGGACCGACCTGCTGGCAGCGGCCACGAACGTGCTCCGGTTCTTCCGCAACGAGAGCTGCGGTCGCTGCGTCCCCTGTCGGACCGGGACGCAGAAGGCGGTGCGGATCCTGGACGAGCTGGTCGCGGCAGGCGGCGGTCCGGCCGACGTCGACGAGCGGATCCCGCAGCTCGAGGAGACGCTCCGCCTGACGTCGATCTGCGGGCTCGGGCAGGTCGCGCTCGGCCCGGTCATGAGCGTGCTGCGCCTCGCCGAGGCGGAGCCGGCGCACGACGCCGCCGTCTGACCGTCGGACGCGTCCGGCGTGGGGCGACGCCGTCGCCGGCGATGAGTTCCGACCGCGGCTACGGTCTGCACGCACATGACCGCCACGCTCGCGATCGAGGCCTCGGGCCTCGCCAAGTCGTTCCGGGGGACGCGCGCCGTCGACGGCGTCGACCTCGAGGTGCCCCGCGGCGCCGTCTACGGCGTGCTCGGCCCGAACGGCGCCGGCAAGACGACGACCATCCGCATGCTCGCCACGTTGCTCCGCCCCGACGCGGGCAGCGCGCGGGTGCTCGGCCACGACATCGTCGCCGAGGCGGACGAGGTCCGCGGCCTGATCAGCCTCACCGGGCAGCTCGCGTCCGTCGACGACGAGCTCACCGGGCGCGAGAACCTCGTCCTGCTCGGCCGGCTGCTCGGCTACGCCACGAAGCAGGCCCGCGCGCGGGCGGACGAGCTGCTCGCGGCGTTCGACCTCGAGGAGGCCGCCGGTCGCCTGGTCAAGGGCTACTCGGGCGGCATGCGGCGCCGCCTCGACATCGCGGCCAGCATCGTCGTCACGCCCGAGCTGATGTTCCTCGACGAGCCCACGACCGGCCTCGACCCACGGTCGCGGAACCAGGTCTGGGACATCATCCGGGCGCTCGTCGGCCAGGGCACGACCGTCCTCCTGTGCACGCAGTACCTCGACGAGGCCGATCAGCTCGCCGAGCGGATCGCCGTGATCGACCGCGGCCGCGTGATCGCCGAGGGCACGCCCGGGAGCCTGAAGGCGTCCGTCGGCGAGGGGGCGCTCCACGTGCGGCTGCTCGACCCGGCGCGACGCGAGGAGGCGGCGCAGACGCTGGCCCGCGTGCTCGACGCCGAACCACGTCTGGAGGCCGATCCCGCCGCGCTCTCCGTGCCGGTGACGGGCTCGGACCGCGCCTCGGAGGCGGTCGCCGAGCTCTCCCGCGCGGGGTTCGAGCTCGCGGGCTTCGGGCTCGCCCAGCCGAGCCTCGACGAGGTGTTCCTGGCCCTGACCGGCCACGCCGCCGAGGAGAAGGAGGAGGTCCCGGGATGAAGGACGCACCGACCGTCCGACCACCCGCCGTGCAGCCGGTCGCGGACGGGGCGCTGCAGCGGGCGCTCTCCCGGACGGCGCGCCCGCCCGGCGCCGGCGCCTCCACGGCGACGATGGCGTTCGCCTGGCGCGGCATGCTCAAGATCAAGCACGTCCCGGAGCAGCTGCTCGACGTGACCATCACGCCCGTGCTGTTCCTGCTCATGTTCACGTACCTCTTCGGCGGCGCGGTGGCGGGCTCGACGGGCGAGTACCTGCAGTTCCTGCTCCCCGGACTGCTCGTCCAGTCCGTGCTGTTCACGTCGGTCTACTCCGGCGTCGCGCTCAACACGGACATGACGAAGGGCGTCGTCGACCGGTTCCGGTCCCTGCCGATCTGGCGCCCCGCCCCGCTCGTCGGCGCGGTCCTCGGCGACAGCGTGCGCTACGCGATCGCGGCCACCGTCGTCGTGGTCCTCGGCCTGGTGATGGGCTTCCGGGCCGCCGCGGGCGTGACCGGCGTCCTCGCCGCGATGGGGCTCGTCGTCGTCTTCGCCTTCGGGCTCTCCTGGGTGTTCACGACCGTCGGGCTCGTGCTGCGGTCGCCGAGCGCGGTCCTGAACACCGGCTTCATGGCGCTCTTCCCGCTGATCTTCCTCAGCAACATCTTCGTCGAGCCCGAGACGCTCCCCCGGTACCTGGAGGCCTTCGTCGGCCTCAACCCGATCTCGCATCTCACGAGCGCGACCCGCGACCTGATGGCGGGCGACGCGGGCGCGGACCTCATCGCCCTCGTGCTGGCGGAGACCGTCGTCCTGACCGCCGTGTTCGCCCCGCTGACCGTGCGCCTCTACCGCGGGAAGCGCTGAGGCCAGGCCGCCCCGGCGGCATTAGACGGACGGTCGCGGCGGCCGCCTGGACATAAGGCGCCGTTATGCTAGATATTCCGCTCGCGGGCGTTCGGAGCCCGCAGCCGTCGTTGCCTCGAGGGCGTCCTGTGACGCCCTCCTTCCCGTGTCCATCCGCCCCTCGGAGACCTCTGTGACCCTGTTCCTGATCGAGATCGAGACGGGCGCGGCCGACCGCGAGCACGCCGACCGGGTCCTCGGCGCGGTGGCCGAGGCCGCCGCCGCCACGGGCGGCGAGCTGCTCGAGGCGTCCGTGACCCAGGACCTGGCGCGCGCCTTCGTCGTCGTCGAGGCCGACGGGTCCGACGCCGCCGTGGCGGCCGGACAGGCGACCGGACGCCCCTTCACCGGACCGGACCCCGTCCGCCTGGTCGGCGCCGACCTCGAGGACGTCCGCGCGTCCCGCGGCGAGGCGCGCTACCTGGTCGAGTGGGACTTCCCGGCCGAGCTGACCATGGACACCTACCTGGCCCGGAAGCAGGAGAAGTCGCCGCTCTACGCGCAGGTGCCGGAGGTCGCGTTCCTGCGCACCTACGTCCGCGAGGACATGGCGAAGTGCCTGCGCTTCTACGACGCCGGCTCGGAGGCCGACGTCCGGCGGGCCCGCGACGTCGTCAGCACGCCCGTCACGCGCGTGCACGAGCTGGGCGGGGTCCCCGTCGCGCCGCATGGCGACTGAGTCCCTGGCCGCCACCACGCCCGCGCTGCCCGCCGGGCTGCGGGACGGCGTCGCGGCCCGCGCGGCTGCCGTCGACGCGGGTGCCGAGTCGCCCCGGCGAGCGCTCGAGGAGCTCGCGTCCGCGGACCTGCTCGCGCTCGGTGCGCCCGGGCAGGCCGGCACCGTGGCCGACATGGCGGTCGTCCTGGCGGATCTGGCCGAGGTGTGCCTGCCCACGGCGTTCTGCGCCTGGGGGCATCGCATGGCCATCGAGTACCTGGCGCCCGCCGGCCGCCCCGTGGTCGACGACCTCCTCGTCATGCGCCGTCCCGGCGGGTCGGCGATGGCCGCCGCCTTCAAGGCCCACCTGGGACTGGAGCCGCTGCCTGTGACCGCCCGCCGCGAGGGCGACGACCTCGTGCTCGACGGCTCGATCGCGTGGGCCTCGAACCTCCACGACGACGCCGTGGCGGTGCTCGCGGCCGGCCTCGAGGGGGGCGGCGAGGCCATCGTCGCGCTGCCGATCGCCACGCCCGGCGTGCGCGTGCGACCCGCGCGAGGCCTGCTCGCACTCGACGCCACGGCGTCGGGCGGCATCCGCCTCGAGGGGGTGCGGGTGGGCACCGAGGCCGTCTACGACGAGCCGCTGGCCGCCTTCGTGGCCCGCGTGCGGCGGCCGTTCCTGGTCCTCCAGACGGCGTTCTGCCTCGGCCTGGCCCGCGCCGCCCTGGTCGCGGTCGAGTCCGGCCTCGTCGGGCTCGGCCGCGAGCTCGCCGAGGACGCCGCGGCGCTCGCCGACACGCGCGACGACGTCGAGCGCCGCCTGTCCGACCTCGCCGAACGAACCGACGCGCCCATGCGCGACGTCGTCTCGCTCCGGCTCGACGCCGCCGTCCTCGCGCGGGAGGCGGTACGGGTCGAGGCCGCCGTCGCCGGCGGGCGCGGCTACGTGGGCTCGAGCCCGACCGGGAGACGTCTGCGCGAGGCGGCGTTCCTCCCCGTCCAGTCCCCGAGTGAAGGGCAGCTCCGGTGGGAGCTCCGACAGTCCGCGTAACGGGCGCCCGCAAGGCGTACCCGGGCACGGCGGGCGACGTCTTCGCGGGCGTCGACCTCGACCTGCACGCCGGCGAGACGTTCGCGCTCGTCGGCCCGAGCGGCTGCGGCAAGTCGACGCTCCTGCGGGCCCTGGCGGGCCTGGAGCCCCTCAGCGAGGGGACGATCGAGCGGTCCGACGCCCGTCGTCGGCCCGCGCTCGTGCTGCAGCGGCCCGCGCTCCTGCCGTGGCTCGACGTGCGACAGAACGTCCGCCTGGGTCACCGCTTCTTCGCCAACCGGGCCGCCGCCGCGGTCGTCGACGTCGACGACCTGCTCGCGGACTTCGGGGTCGCGCACCTCGCCGGTCACTACCCCGACGAGCTCTCGGGCGGCCAGCAGCAGCTGGTCGCCATGGCGCGGGCCCTGGCCACGGATCCGGACGTCCTCCTCCTGGACGAGCCGTTCGCCGCCCTCGACCCGGCCGCCCGCCGGACGCTGCAGGACTGGCTGCGGCGGCTCACCGAGACCCGGAACGCCGCCGTGGTGATCGTGACCCACGACCCCGACGAGGCGCTCTACCTCGGCCATCGGGTCGGCCTGCTCCGGCGCGGCATCCCGGGGATCGACCCGGTCTGGGTGGCCGGACGCCCCCGTCGCGAGGAGCTCCCGACGCTGCCCGCGCGGGCGGAGCTCTTCTCGCTCTACGACACACGAATCCGGGCCGGACGCGACGTCGCCGTCGCCGTCGCCTGAGCCCGTCGGAGGACCGATGCACCACCCTGCCGTTCCCTGCCACGACGCCTGCTGCGCCCCTCCGGGCGGGCCTGCAGACCTGCTCACGCGCGCGCGGTTCCTGCGCCAGGCGGGCGGCGTCGGACTCGGCCTCGCGAGCGCCGGCCTGCTCGCCGCCTGCGGGAACAGCGCGGCGGGCGGGACGGGCGCCGCGACGACGGCGCTCTCGACCGGCGACGGATCCGCCGCCTCGCGCACGCTGCGGGTCGGCTACCTGCCGATCACGGACGCCACGCCGCTCCTCGTGGCCCATGCCGACGGCCTCTACGAGGAGGCGGGCCTCGACGTGCCCCGGCCCGTCCTGCTCCGCTCCTGGCCCGCGCTCGCCGAGGCGTTCCAGGCGGGCAAGGTCGACGCCGTCCACATCCTGATGCCGCTCGCGCTCCAGCTGCGGTTCGAGCGCCAGTTCCCCGCCAAGGTGGTGGCCTGGAACCACACGAACGGCTCCTCCCTGACGGTCCGGCCGGAGATCCGTGACGTGGAGGACCTGGCCGGCGGGATCGTGGCCATCCCCGGCTGGTTCTCGATCCACAACATCGCGCTGCAGATCCTGCTGCGGGAGGCCGGCCTGACCATTCTCAAGACGGGCGAGCCGTCGAAGGCCGACCGCAGCGTCAAGCTGATCGTGATGGCCCCGCCCGACATGCCGCCCGCCCTCGCGGAGGGCGCCGTCGCGGGGTACATCGTCGCCGACCCGTTCAACGCCGCCGCCGAGGTCAAGGGCATCGGCCGGGTGCTGCGCTTCACCGGCGACATCTGGCGGAACCACGCGTGCTGCGTCGTCGCGGTGCGGGAGGACCTGCTCACGAAGCGCCCCGACGTCGCCCGGGCGTTCGTCGGCTCGGTCGTCCAGGCCCAGGCGGTGGCGCGGAACGATCCGGCGGCCGCCGCGAACACGCTGACGAGCAAGAAGTATCTGCCGCAGCCCGACCCGGTCGTCCGGTGGGCGTTGACGCACGGCGCGGACCCGGCGTACCTGCGCGACGGTGCCATCCAGCACCCCGATTGGAAGCAGCCCCGCATCGACTTCCAGGGCTACCCGTTCCCGTCCTACACCGAGGAGCTCGTCGTGCGGCTGCGGGAGACGGTCGTCGACGGCGACCTCTCCTTCCTCGACGCGCTCGAGCCGGGCCGCGCACACCGCGAGCTCGTCGACGACACGCTCGTCCGCGCCGCGATCGACGCGGCCGGGGGACCCGCCGCCTTCGGTCTGCCGGCGTCGCTGACCCGGCGGGAGGAGGTGGCGCCGTGACGCTTCGGGTCGGCGGCTCGCGGGCCGTGACGCTGCTCCTGCAGGTCGGCGTGCTGCTCGCCGCCGTGTGGGCGTGGTGGGTCGCGACGGACGTGCTCCCCGCGCCGCAGAGCCTCGCCCACGGCTTCTCGCCGGACGTCGCCTTCCCGGCGCTCGTCGAGATGGCGCGCGAGGGGACGCTGTGGGAGCAGACGTCGACGAGCCTCTCGCGCCTGGCGGTGGGCCTGGCCGTCGCGGCGGTCGTCGGCGTCCCGATCGGCCTCGCGATCGGCGCCGTCCGCCGGGCCGAGCAGGCCACGGGGGCGCTCTTCCAGCTGCTGCGCATGACCTCGCCGCTGTAGTGGGCGCCGATCGCCGTGCTCGTCTTCGGCGTCGGCGGGGCTCCCGTGGTCGCGATCATCGCCGCCACCGCGGTCTGGCCGCTCGTGCTGAACACGGCCGCCGGGGTGCGCGACGTCAATCGCGACTGGCTGCTGACGACGCGCTCGCTCGGCGCCCGGCCGACGGAGCTCCTCCGGGTCGTCCTCCTGCCCGCGATCCGGCCGCACGTGCTGACCGGCCTGCGGATGGCGCTCGGCGTCTCCTGGATCGTGCTCGTGCCCGCCGAGATGCTCGGCGTCCAGTCCGGGCTCGGTTACTGGATCCTGAACGCGCGCGACCAGCT
>CADCWC010000172.1 GCA_902806305.1 uncultured Thermoleophilia bacterium
GCGGACGGTCTCGCTGCCGAACTGCTCCAGGCGCTCGGGCGTCAGCCGGCTGGACGGTCCCCAGACCGAGATCGACACGGGCGCGCGGCCGACGTCGTCGAGCACGGGTGCAGACACGCCGGAGAGACCGGTCTCGACGTCGTCGACCACGACCGCGTAGCCACGCTCGCGCACCGCCGAGAGCACGGTCCGCAACCGCGCCGGGTCCGTGACGGTGGCGGGCGTGAACGACGGCAGCGGCCCCGCCAGAACCGCCTCACGTTCGGGCTCGTCCATCCAGGCGAGCGCGACATGCCCGGCCGGCGTGGCGTGGAGCGGCACGGGCCGACCGAGCCAGCTCGCCACGAGCACCCCGGGACCGTCGATCTGGTCGATCGAGACCACCGCGCCGCCCTCGAGCACGTTCAGGTTGACGGTCTCCCGGACCCGCAGCGAGAGCGCCTCGAGCGCCGGGCGGGCCTGCCAGCGCAGGGGCCCGGCCGCGTGGGCGGAGACGCCCAGGTCGAGCGCGGCGGACCCGACGACGTAGCGACCGGTCAGAGGCTCCCGCTCGACCATCCGGTGCGCCTCGAGCGTCGCGAGCAGCCGGTACGCGGTGGTCCGACCGAGCCCGGCCTCCGCGCTCAGCTCGGCCAGGCTGCACGGTCGTCGCAGGCGACCGACGGCCCGGAGGAGGAGCAGCGCGCGGTCGACCGACTGCACGGGGCCGAGCCGGTGCGCCGGGGCAGCGCCGGGCGCCATCAGTCTCCGAGCTCCCGACGGCGACGGAGGACGTGCTCGTCGAGCGCGGCGCGGACGCCGTCCTCGAGCGGTGGCACGGCGTACCGGTCGAGGGCGGCGCGCCAGCCCGCCGCGGCGCGCGTGGCCGTGTCCGGCGCCCCGACCCTCGTCCAGCGCTCGAAGCTGTCCGTCGAGCTCAGCACCGGCAGCCGGAAGCAGTCGCGGTAGCGCGCGAGGGTGTGCGCGGCGCCGAGGAAGTGGCCGCTGTGGCCGACTTCCACGTGCGCATCGAACGCGAGGGCCGCCTCGTCGAACGCGAAGGGCGTGAACTGCGCCCGGAGGATGCCGAGCAGCTCCACGTCGACGAGGTACTTCTCGTAGCACGCGACCAGGCCCGACTCCAGCCAGCCCGCGGCGTGCACCACGACGTTGGCGCCCGCGAGGAACGCGGGCAGGAGCGTGTTGAGGGCCTCCCACGCCGCCTGGGCGTCCACGCTCTGGCTGGTCGTGAGGCCACCGCCGCCGGACCGCCACGGCAGTCCGTAGCGCCGCGCCAGCTGACCCGAGGCGATCAGCCCGAGCGCCGCCTCGGGGCCGCCGAACCCCGGCGCGCCGGTCCGCATGTCCGTGTGACTCAGGAACGAGCCGAGCACCACCGGCGTACCGGGGCGCACGAGTTGGGTGAGCGCGACGCCTGCGAGTGCCTCCGCCAGCTGCTGGACCAGGGCGGCGGCCACGGTCACCGGCGCCATGGCGCCCATCAGCAGGAACGGCGTGACGAGCAGCGGCTGGCCCGCGGCGGCGTAGACGAGGAGCCCGTCGAGCATCCGCTCGTCGTAGCGCAGCGGAGAGTTGACGTTGACGTTCGCGAGCACCGACGGAGATCGCTCCAGCGCCTCCCGGCCGCCCGCGACGAGCGCGGCCAGCTCGAGGCTGTCCTCGGCGGCCACGCGGCTGATGCTCGCGCCGACGAGCGGCTTGTCCGACCCGACGAGCGCCGCACGGACCATGTCGAGGTGGCGCGAGTCGAGCGGCCGGTCGTTGGCCTCGCAGGCGAGCGAGCCGGGCACGTCGATCTCGTCGTGGACGTGCCCGAGCGCGACGAACCGCTCGAGGTCGGCCAGCGTGCCCTCGCGGCGCTCGTCGCCCTCGCGGACGAACGGCGGCCCCTCGACGGCGACGAAGACCATCTCGTCGCCACCGATGTCGACGGCCCGGGCCGCGTCCCGCCCGTGCAGGTGGAAGCGCTGCGGCGCCAGGGCGACCTGCTCGAGCACGAAGGCCGGGTCGAGGAACACCACGTCGTCCTCGACGCGCTGGCCGGCGTCTCGGAAGCGGCGGAGCGCCTCCGGGTGGTCGAACGCGATGCCGACCTCGGCGACGAGTCGCTGCCAGCCGCGCTCGATGGTCTCGACCGCCTCGCCGGACAGCATCTCGTAGCGCGGCATGGTGTTCGTGAAAGGGATGGCTTCCTCGCTCGGGCCAGGAGTTCACGGGCTGCAGAACCGTCGTCCGGCGCGCCGACGTTCCTGCGTCGCCGCTCGGTCGACCCGGTCGTGACCGGATCATGCACGGCTCGTGCGCGATGCGCAACACGGCCAGACGTCGGCTCGCGTCGGGCCGGCCCAGGCAACGCTCGCCGCTAGGCCGGCTCGCGCGGGACGACGGCCCAGAGCAGCAGGTACACGACGATCTGCGGCCCGGGGAGCACGCACGAGACGACGAACAGCGTGCGGACCAGCGTCGGCGACCAGCCGAGCCGCCGGGCGATGCCGGCGCACACGCCGGCGATGATGCGGCCACGGCGGACGCGGACGAGCGGGCGGTCAAGTTGCATGACGGTCCTCGCGGTCGGGTGGATCGTGCCGCGAGGGAGCCTAGAGATCGCGACGGGCGAACCCGACGGCAGCCAGCACGCCGACGAGGGCGGTGTAGGCCGCCGTCCACGGCCAGATCCCGGCGCCCATGTCCCGCGCGCCGCCGAAGGGACCGAGGTTGACCACGATCTTGGCGAAGCCGACCGTGTCCTCGGTGAGGGCGCTCAGGCCGGACTGGTAGAGCGCCTCGAAGGGCAGCGCCCACGAGACGTTCCGGCCGATGTCCTCGAGCGTCGGCGACTGGAGCCCTTCGCCGAGCTGCCCGAGCAGCCCGCCGACCAGTCCTGCCCCGAAGACCATGAAGATCGCGATGCCGTTGGCCGTGGCCGAGAGGAAGACGGAGCCGAGCAGCGAGACGGCGACGAGGAACAGCATCCCCCCGGCGAGCGAGACGCCCGGCAGGAGCAGCCGATCCGGCGACCAGCCGCCGATCGCGTCGGTGATCGCGACGGCGGCCAGGTAGACGGCGAACACGTACAGCGCGCAGACGGCGCCCGCGGCCAGGAAGCGCCCGACGAGCAGCTGGACCCGCCCGATCGGCCGGACGACGAGCGGCTGGAGCAGGCCGCGCTCGGCGTCGCCGCGGACGACCCCGAGCGTCAGGAAGACGGCGAGCACCGCCCCGAGGAACAGCGTCCCGAACATCGCCAGCCCGAGCAGCGTGGCCCCGAAGAGGATGCGCTCCTGCTCGTCGACCACGCCGCGGAACTCCGTGACCTCGGAGAACGCCTCCCGCGCGGCGAGCGCGTACAGGGCCAGGAAGCACACGGTCAGGATCAGAACGATCACGAACACACGGCGGCGGAGGCTCTCGCGGAGCGCGTAGCCCATCACGGTCGCGACGCCGCTCACGACGTCGCCTCGCCGACGGCCTCCAGGTAGACCTCCTCGAGCGTCCCGGCCAGGACACGGACGCCGTAGACCGGCGTGCCGCGCCCCACGAGCTCGGCCACGAGCCGCGGCACGTCGTCGCGGCGGGCCGCCGGCACGAGCTCCGTCCCGGCGTCCGTGTCGATCTCGACGCCGCGGGGCCGCGCGAGCTCCGCGGGCGTCCCGTCGGCCACGATCAGCCCGTCGCGCATGATCGCCACGCGATCGCAGACGAGCTCCACCTCGCCGAGCAGATGGGAGTTGAGGACCACCGCCACGCCACGGTTCCGGACGCCCTCGAGCACGGAGCGCACCAGCCTGCGTCCGACGGGGTCGAGCGCGCTGGTCGGTTCGTCGAGGAGCAGCAGACGGGGACCGCCGACGAGCGCCTGCGCGATCCCGAGCCGCTGCTGCATGCCCTTCGACATGGCCTCGACGCGGGTGTGCCGGGCCGCGTCGAGGCCCACGAGCCGCAGGAGCTCGAGCCGCTCCGCCGCACCGCCGGTCGACCGGGTCAGGCGCTGGTGGAGCTCGAGCAGCTCGTCGGCGCTGTACCACCCGGGGAACCGGAAGAGCTCGGCCAGGTAGCCGAGCGACGCCCGGGCCGCGGCTGATCCCGCGGGCGAGCCGCAGACGTCGGCGCGTCCGCCGCTTGCGCGGACGAGGCCGCAGGCGATCTTGACGAGCGTGGACTTCCCCGCACCGTTCGGCCCGAGCAGGCCCACGAGCTCCCCCTCGGCCACCTCGAGGTCGACGCCGCGCAGCGCGAGTGTCCGTCCGTATCGCTTCTCGATCCGCTGGGCGAGGAGGGCGGGCGGCATCGCGGGGCAGTGTACGGGCGCCGCCGGCGGACGCCGGGGAGCCCTGCGTGCCCGCGCAGCGGCGGGTCGCGGCGTGCTGTATGGTCGTCTGCGTCGGCGTCGAGGGGGTCCCGCGATGAAGGTCGTCCACTGTCCGTGCGGCACGAACATCGAGGCCCAGGACGACGACGAGATCGTCCGGAAGGTCGAGGCCCATGTGGCCTCGGACCACCCGGAGCTGGCCGGGGCGTACTCCCGCGACCAGATCCTGGAGATGGCGCACGACCACTGACGGGCGACAGGCCGGCCCTGGCGTCCACGGGCGCGCGTCCCGCCACCCTCTGGCAGACTCTGTGATCCGTGCGCGCCGCCCACGGCGTGCAGCCCTGCGCAGAGGAACTGTTCACCATGTCCGAGACCACGCTCGAGATCCAGCCCCGCACGGTCGGCGGCACCCCCGTCGCCAAGCGTCTGCGTCGCACGAACCTCGTGCCGGGCGTGCTCTACGGACAGGGCCGGGAGCCGCTGCCCTTCCAGGTCGAGCTGCCCGTCCTGCGGGCCGCGATGACCAGCGACGCCGGCCGCCACGCGATCATCCAGGTGACCGTCCCCGGTGAGGCACGGCCGACGCCCGCCATCCTGAAGGACTTCCAGCTCGACCCGGTCCGCGACCGCGTCACGCACATCGACCTGCTCGCCATCTCCATGCGCGAGAAGATGGTCACGAGCGTGTCGCTGCACGTCGAGGGCGAGTCGCCCGGCGTCGCCGAGGGCGGCGTGCTGGAGACGCCCGTGAACGAGGTCGAGATCGAGGTCCTGCCGACCGACATGCCGGACGCGATCACCGTGGACATCTCGGGTCTCGGCGTCGGCGACACCCTGAGGCTCGCCGATCTGGTCGCGCCTCCGGGGGTCGCGTGGAGCACCGATCCGGAGACGGTCGTCGCCACGGTCAAGGCCTCGACCACGGCCGCCGACCTCGAGAGCATCGCCGAGGAGGAGGCCGAGGCCGCCGCCGAGGCCGCCGGGTTGGCGGAGTCGGCCGAGCCGGTCGCCGAGCACGGCGACGACGCCGACGCCACGGCCGGGGACGACGCCGCGTCCTGAGCCCGGCCCTGCGCCACGTGCCGTTCCTCCGCTCGGGATCTGCGGGCGGCTCGCTCGACCTGCTCGTCGTCGGACTCGGCAACCCGGGACCGCGCTACGCGCGGACACGGCACAACGTCGGTCGGCTGGTCGTGGAACGTCTGGCCGATCGGCTCGGCCTCGTCTTCGGCCAGAAGCACGACGGCCGGTTCGTGACCGGGCGCCTCGACGAGGCGCGCGTCGCGCTGCTCGTCCCCGAGACGTTCATGAACGACAGCGGCCGCTCGATCGCCAAGGCCGCGCGCTTCCACAAGCTCGGACGCGAGGACGTCGTGGTCGTCTACGACGAGGTCGAGCTGCCGTTCGGGCGGGTCAAGGCGCGCGCCGGCGGCGGGCTCAAGGGGCACAACGGCCTGCGCTCGACCGCCCAGGCGCTCGGCGGTCCCGAGTTCCTCCGCGTCCGCTGCGGGGTCGGACGACCGGAACGCGGCGACCCGAGGCCGCTGGCCGACTGGCTGCTCTCACCGTTCGAGGCGCACGAGGACCCCGCACCGCTCGTGGAACGCGGCGCCGACTGCGTCGAGGCGGTCGCCCGCGAGGGCCTCGAGGCGGCCGAGCGCGCGTTCGCCTGACCCGGTCGGGTGGCGGACGTCGCACCGGCCGGCGCACTGGCGCCGCGCCCGGGTGGACGGTAGGGTCCGGCGCGTGCCGACCCCGACGTCAGGGTGCCCACGGCGATGACCGAGCGGCTCGCGCGCGCGTGTGCCGGGCGGCCGTGGCGGACGGTCCTCGCCTGGCTCGTCGCGATCGTCGCCTCGTTCGTCGTCATCGCGCTGTTCCTGGGCGACGCGCTGACGACCGAGGGTGACGTGACGACGAACCCGGAGTCGCAGCGCGCGAACCGCCTGCTCGGCGAGTCGTTCGCACCGGGCGGCGATCGGGAGGCGGGCCCGGTCGAGCTCGTCGTGATCCGCTCCGACCGCTATCGCGTCGATGACGAGCCCTTCCGCGCCGAGGTGCGACGCCTGGCGGCCGAAGGCGAGCGGACGGGCGTCGTGGCCTCGATCCGAAGCTGGTACGAGACGTCGGACCCCGCGCTCGTCTCGGCGGATCGGGACGCGCTGCTCACGCCGATCACCCTGCGGAGCGACGACGTCGAGCCCATCGTGGACCTGGTCACGGCGGCCGACCGCGCGCCCGACTTCGACGTCGGCATCACCGGCGGGCTGACCGTCGACCGCGACTTCGAGACGCTCTCGCAGGAGGACCTGCAGAAGGGCGAGCTGCTCTTCGGCCTGCCCGCGGCGCTCGTCATCCTCGTGCTCGTGTTCGGCGCCGTCGTGGCCGGGCTCGTCCCGGTCGTCCTCGCGCTGGTGTCGATCGTCGTCGCGGTGGCGCTCACGGCGCTCGTCGGCCAGGCCTACGAGCTCTCGCTGTTCGTGGTCAACATGATCACGGCGATGGGCCTCGCGCTCGGCATCGACTACTCGCTCTTCATCGTCACGCGCTACCGCGAGGAGCGCGTCGCGGGCGTGCCGAAGCTCGACGCGATCGTGAACGCGGCGGGGACGGCGAGCCGCGCCGTCCTCTTCAGCGGCCTGGCCTTCGTCCTCGCGATGTTCGGGATGGTCCTCGTGCCGGACACGATCCTGCGGAGCCTGGCGGCCGGAGCAATCCTCGTCGGCATCGTCTCGGTGCTCGCCGCGATGACGCTGCTCCCGGCCGTGCTGAGCCTCCTGGGCGATCGCGTCAACGCCGTCCGGGTGCCGGTGCTCGGACGTCGCCTGACGGAGCGCGGCGGGGTCGAGAGCCGCTTCTGGACCGGCGTGGTCCGGCGCGTCATCCGTCGCCCGCTCGTCGCCCTCGTGGCGGCCGCGGCGTTGCTGCTCGCGGCGGCCGTGCCCGTCCTCGACCTGACCACCGGCTTCTCGGGCATCTCGACGCTGCCCGATCGCCTGGCGGGCAAGCGCGGCTTCGACCTGCTCCAGCAGGAGTTCCCGGCCGCCGGGCTCGACCCCGTGCAGATCGTCGTCCGCGCCGACGCGACGTCGCCGCCCGTCTCCGCGGCGCTCGAGCGGCTGACCGACGCGATGGCGGCGCGGCCGGAGCTCGGGCCCGCCGGGCCGCCGCAGCCCGCGCCGGGGGGTGACGTCACGCTGGTCGAGGTGCCGCTCGTGGTCGACGTCAACAGCACGGCCGCCTACGACGCCGTACGCGAGCTCCGCGGCGAGATCATCCCCGCCGCGTTCACCGGCCTCGACGCCGAGGTGCTCGTCACCGGCGAGACGGCCGAGGGCGTCGACTACTTCGCGCTCGTCGGGCGGTGGCTGCCGATCGTCTTCACGCTGGTGCTCGGGCTGAGCTTCGTGCTGCTGACGGTGGCCTTCCGCTCGGTCGTCATCCCGCTCTGCGCCATCGCGCTCAACCTGCTGTCCGTCGGGGCGGCGTACGGGCTGCTCGTCCTGGTCTTCCAGGAGGGCCTCGGAGCCGACCTGCTCGGCTTCACCCAGGTCGACACGATCGAGGCGTGGGTGCCGCTGTTCCTCTTCTCCGTGCTGTTCGGCCTGTCCATGGACTACGAGGTGTTCCTGCTCAGCCGCATCCGCGAGCGCTACGCCGAGACCGGCTCGACGGACGACGCGGTCGCCTTCGGCGTCGGCTCGACGGCCCGGCTGATCACCGGCGCGGCGCTCATCATCATCGTCGTCTTCAGCGGCTTCGCGGCCGGTGAGCTGGTGATGTTCCAGCAGATGGGGTTCGGCGTGGCGGTCGCCCTGCTCGTCGACGCCACGATCATCCGCTCCGTGCTCGTCCCGGCCGTGATGAGCCTGCTCGGACCGTGGAACTGGTACTTCCCGCGGCGGTTGGCCTGGGTCCCCGACGTGCACGTCGAGGGTCGTCGCGGCGGGCCGGGCCACCGCGAGGCCACCTCGCTCGAC
>CADCWC010000173.1 GCA_902806305.1 uncultured Thermoleophilia bacterium
TCCGGATGCGGGAAGCCCGGCCCGCCGTCGAGCCCCGCGACCACGTCGTCCAGCCCGACGCGCGAGAGGATCGCCACGCCGTTCCACTGCGGCTCGCCGTGCGCGGCGGCCTCGTATCCGCGCGCGGCGAGCTCCTGGCCCAGGAGCGCGGCGAACGCCGCGTCGGCGAGCTTGGTCTCCTGCAGGCAGACGACGTCCGGGCGCCGCTCGTCCAGCCACGGCAGCAGGCGCGGCATGCGCTGCTTGGCCGAGTTGACGTTCCAGGTCGCGATCCGCACCGGGGCGCACGGTACCGGCACCAGAGGCCCGCGACGTCATGCCGGGAGCCTGACCCAGACGCGCAGCGCGCCGATCGCGGCGAAGCCGGTCGCCAGGGCGCAGCGGAGCTCGTCGCCGTGCTCGTAGCCGACGATCGGCAGGTCCCCGGCGGCCTGCCGGACGACGGCCGGCAGGTCCGGCCACACCGCGTCGGGGTCCATCCCGGCCGCGAACACGTTCGACAGCCCGGCCACGCCGTCCGTCGCGTGCACCACCGCGCCTGCCGCCTCGGGCCCCTCGCCCCGGGCCAGCAGAAGGCGCACCGTCGCGTCGCCGAGGAGCTCCGGGCGCAGGATGCCCTCCAGGTCCGCGGCGGTGACCCAGCGGTCGAACTCGTCCTCGGTCGCGACGGCGTCCCAGCCGAGTCGCGGGCGGTCCCGGTAGGGCGCCGGCTCGCGGAACAGCCAGCGCGCCTCGAACAGCACCGCGAAGCCGTGGGAGCCGAGGTCGACGTCGGCGAAGCTGTCCTTCACCGCGCTGCCCGGCCGAGCGGCGATCCCGCCGAGGACGGCCTCCGCCGTCATCCCGGGAGCGAGGGTCACCGCGTCGGGATAGAACCGCGGCGCGCCCTCCGGGGCGACCCAGAGATCCTCCCCCAGCGCCGTCGGCAGGCCATGGGACCGGCAGACGAGGTCACACCAGCGGGCGTTGTCGGCCACGGCCGCGAGCACGCGAGGATCCGTGCCTGCAGCGGAGGGACTCACGCGGGACGAGCCTGGATGAAGCCGGCGAACCCGACCTCGTTGCCGTCGTCATCGCGGTAGATCACCTTGCGCACGCCGCTCGCGTAGGTCTCGTCCTCGGCCGGCTCCAGTTCCCGTGAGCCGACCTGCGCGAGCAGCGCGTCGAGGTCGTCGACGAAGACCGTGACCAGGCCGCCGCCGGCGCGGCCCGGATCCTGCTCGATGTACACCGACCGCTCGTCGGCCAGCGTCCAGACCACCTCGGTCGCGTTCGGGAGGAACGACGGCTCGCCGAGCAGCCGCTCGTACCAGGTGCGTGCGGCGGCGAGGTCGCGGACGCGGAGCCCCGCGAACAGCGCGAGCGTCATCGGCCCACCGAGCGTGCCGAGGGGCCGTGCACGGGCCGACGGGTGACGAGCGCCATCCCCGGGACCGTACGCTTCCCCGCGATGGAGGATGAGCGGCTCGCGTCCGCGTCGCGGGGACCGGCGTTCGTGACGCCGATGAAGGCGGTCCTGACCGCCGACCGGCCGGCAGGTCCGCAGTGGGTCTTCGAGCGCAAGCTCGACGGCATCCGCTGCCTGGCCGTGAAGGACGGCGCGGGCACGCGGCTGTACTCGCGCAACGAGCTGCGGCTCGACGACCGCTACGGGCCGCTGGCCGCCGCCCTGGACGCCGATCCCGCCGACAACTTCGTGGTCGACGGCGAGGCGGTCGCCTTCGTCGGCGGTCGCGACCGGTTCGGCGGCGGGGAGGGCGGCGAGCTCTTCTACTACATCTTCGACGTCCTCTTCGCGGACGGCCGCGACGTGCGGGGGCTGGCGCTCGAGCAGCGGCGGGCGGTGCTCGAGGGCGTGCTGAGCTGGCGCGACCCGCTGCGCATGACCGAGCAGACGACCGGCGACGGTGCGGCGCTGCTCGTGCGCGCGTGCGACGATGGCTGGGAGGGGCTCATCGCCAAGCGCCTCGGCACGCCGTACGTGTCCACGCGCTCGCGCGACTGGCTCAAGCTCAAGTGCACCCGCGCCCAGGAGCTCGTGATCGGGGGCTTCACCGCCCCGCGCGGCTCGCGCACCGACCTCGGCGCGGTGCTCGTCGGCCACTTCGAGGGCGACCGCCTGCGCTACGCGGGCAAGGTGGGCACGGGCTTCACCCGCGCGACGCTGCGGGAACTGGCCGAGCGGCTCGCCCCGCTCGTGCGCCCCACGTCCCCGTTCGCGCCCGGGAAGGGCATCCCGCGCGGTGCCTCCTGGGTCGAGCCGGAGCTCGTGGCGCAGATCGCGTTCATGGAGTGGACGCCGGACGGCCGGCTGCGTCACCCCTCCTTCCTCGGCCTGCGCCCGGACAAGTCCCCGCGCGAGGTCCTGCGCGAGGAGCCGTAGTGCCCGTGGCGCTCAGCCCGCCTCGACGACGAGCGTGCGCCGACCGATGAGGCGCCCGTATCGGCGGGCCTCCGGCCGGCCTCGTGCGGGCCACACCCACCATCGGTAGCGACCCGGTTCCAGCCGCCGGGCCTGCCCGCCGAACGTCCACGCGTCGGGGACCGCCAGGAAGGGACGCTCGGGCCAGGCCGACAGGACGCGCGTGCGTCCCTTGAACAGCTGCACGTTGTAGTAGCTGGTGCGCGGGATACGGGTCCACCGGAGCACGGGTGGGCGTGTCACGCGCGCGCCGCCGCGCGGACTGAGCAGTCGCCGCCCCGGTCGGACCCGCGCTGTGCGCGTACGGCGATGTGCGGCCGCGTCGATCGCGGTGACCGCGTAGCGGTACCTGCGTCCGTCGCGAAGCCCGTGGTCGACCAGGCGACGGCGCGCGCCGCGGTAGACCGTCCGCTTCGTCCGCGGTCGTCCAACCTCCTGCCGCCGCACCACGTAGCACTCGGCGTCAGCGCTCGCGGACCAGCGGATGACCGCCATGCGATGACCGGGCTCCGCCTGCACCTGGACGTCGGGCGGGTGCGCGTCGTAGGCCAGCTGGAAGGGCCCTGTGGCGACGTTGCCCGCGGCGTCCGTGCAGGTCGCGACGACCGCGGCGGCGGCACCGTCCGGGCCGCTGTAGAGCACGTCGTCGCAGCGGGCACCGCCGGACAGCGCGTCGCCCGCGTCGAACCCGATGCCGACCGGACGCCGGTACCAGCCCCCGAAATCCGGGGGACGGCTCATCCGATGCCCGAGGATCGCGGGCGCCGTCGCGTCGTAGCGGAAGGCGAACGGCGCGGGCCCGCCGACATTGCCGGCGATGTCGACGCACGTGCCGGACACCGAGGCCCCTTCGGCGTCCGGGCCCGCGTACTCGACCGCCGCGCACGAGGCCACCCCGGAGAGCGCGTCCTGTCCTGCGTAGTGGACGCGCAGCGGGTGGTTGTACCAACCGTTCGCGTCGGGGCCACGATCGGGATGGGCCCCCGTGACACGGGGAGGCGTGGCGTCGATGCGGACCACCATGCCGTTGGAGGCGGACCCGCCGGCGCTCTGGGCGCGACACGTCACGGACACACCTGCGGTGTCGCTGCGGAAGGTCCGCGCGTCGCAACCGGTCGTCGTCCATGGGGACTCGGGATCACGCACGTCCCAGCGGATGTTCACTGGACCCGTGGACCAGCCGTTGGGTCCGATCGGCGGGGTGACCGTCCGCGTGATGATCGGCGCGGTGTCGTCGGCGGCCACCGCGGTGGCGGACGACACCGAGGCGACCAGCAGCGCTGCGAGGATCGCGGCGATCGTGCGGACCATGATGCTGGCCACGGCGCGACCATAATCCGGACCCCCGGGGGGCGCAATCGAGCATGTCCGAGCGCATGCGCAGGCGCGGTGGGCCGCCGCGATGGGAACCCACGACCTCGGGGATTACAGTCGCTGCATGGACGAGCGGTATGCCGTGCTCGACGACGCGGCGGGCCTGGCGCGCGGGTACCTCGACAGCCTGCCCTCACGCCGCGTGGGGCCCAGCGCAGACCTCGAGGAGCTGCGATCGCGGCTGCGACGGGCGCTGACCGACGGCGGCGAGGATCCGCGCAGCGTGATCGCGGATCTCGCCCGCGACGTCGAGCCGGGACTCGTCGCGTCCGCAGGACCCCGCTACTTCGGGTTCGTGATCGGCGGCACGCTGCCCGTCGCCCTCGCCGCGGACTGGCTGACCTCGGCGTGGGACCAGAACGCCGGCGGGTACGTCGCCGCGCCGGCCGTCTCGATCGCCGAGGAGGTGGCGGCGGGCTGGGTGTGCGAACTGCTCGGCCTGCCGGCCGGCTGCGGCGTCGGCTTCGTCACGGGCTGCCAGATGGCGCACTTCACGTGCCTGGCGGCCGCGCGGCACGCCGTCCTGCGGGACGCAGGCTGGGACGTCGAGGCCAGGGGGCTGCAGGGCGCGCCCGAGCTCGTCGTCTTCGCGGGCGAGCAGGTGCACGTGACGGTGACGGTGGCGTGCCGGATGCTCGGGATCGACACGGAGCGCATCCGCTCCGTGCCCGCCGACGGCCAGGGGCGCATGCGGGCGGACGAGCTCGAGCGCGCCCTCCGCGGCCACGACGGCCCGGCGATCGTCTGCGCGCAGGCGGGCGAGGTCAACACGGGCGCGTTCGATCCGCTCGCCGACGTGGTCGCGGCATGCCGCGAGCGTGGCGCCTGGTGCCACGTCGACGGAGCGTTCGGCCTGTGGGCGGCGGTGAGCCCAACCCGCCGCCCCCTCCTCGCGGGCTTCGAGCGGGCCGACTCGTGGGCCACGGACGGCCACAAGTGGCTCAACGTCCCGTACGACTGCGGCATCGCGGTGGTGGCCGACCGCTCCGCGCACCGGGCCGCCATGACTTCGACGTCGGCGTACATCCCCGAGCACGACGACGACGTCCCGTGGGGCCTGGACTGGACGCCCGAGCTCTCGCGGCGGGCCCGCGGCATCCCGCTCTACGCGGCGGTGCGGTCGCTCGGACGCCGCGGTCTGGCCGACATGGTCGACCGCTGCTGTGATCTGGCCGCGCGGATCGCCGACCGCCTGGCGGAGGCCGACGGCGTCGAGGTCCTGAACGACGTCGTCCTCAATCAGGTGCTGGTCCGCTTCGGCGGCGACGACGGGGTGACGACCGCGGTGATCGACCGCGTCCAGGCCCAGGGCACCTGCTGGCTGAGCGGCAGCACCTTCCGCGGACAGGCCGTCGTGCGCATCTCGGTGGTGGGGTGGCAGACGACCCCGGCCGACATCGACCGGTCGGCCGACGCGATCCTCGCGGCGCTCGCCGCCGAGCGCGCGGCGCGCGCCGCTCGCTGACCCGAGTGGCGCGCCACCCCAGACGACCCGGGTCATGGCACCGTCCCTTCCTCGACGAAGGCGAGCTCACCGGAAGGTGGTCGCCTCGCGAGGCACCGTGACACCCATCATGTCCATGGCCACCGGATCACGGCGATGAGGCTCGCCGAGGACGAGGCGCGGACCCGGCTGGCGGCCCACGACCACGGCATCCTGTGCACGGTGCACGCCGAGCGGGGCGTCGACGCCGTGCCCGTCGTCTACGCGGTGGACGACGATGGCTATGTGGGCGTACCCGTCGACCGCGTGAAGCCCAAGGCGTCGTCGCGGCTGCAGCGGGAGCGGAACCTCGAGACGGATCCCCGGGGCACGCTGCTCGTCGAGCACTGGGACCGCCACGACTGGTCACGGCTGTGGTGGGTGCGGGCCGAGCTGCGCTGGCAGCGCGACGCCGCCGACCGCCCGGCAGCACTCGCCGCCCAGCTCGCCGAGCGCTACCCGCAGTACCGCGACCAGCCCTTCGCCCGGGTGCTGGTGCTGCGCATCGTCGGTGTCACTGGCTGGGCCGCGGCCGCGGGTTGATCCACCTGCCGGCGCCGCCGCGCACCGGCCGACGTCCATGGACGCCGTCCCACGCCCTCAGCCCACCGGGGCGCCGCGCAGCAGCGCCAGCGTCGCGCCGAGGTGCTCGCCCACGAGCCGGTGGGCCGCCTCCTCGTCGCGGGCGGCGACGGCGTCGACGAGGGCCCGGTGCTCGAGCAGGATCTGCTCCGTGCGGTGGGTCCCGCGCGCGAGCGCGGCGAGGCCCATGCGGGCCTGGCGGTCGCGAAGGGAGTCGTGCAGCGCCAGCAGGATCGGGTTGCCCGCGGCGGCCACGAACACCCGGTGGAACGCGCGGTCGGCCTCGACGAACCCCGGCGCGTCGCCCCGGGCCGCGAGCTCCTCCTGACGGGCGATGGCCGCCTCGGGGGCGCCGTGGAGGTCCACGCGCGCGCGGATGACCTTCGCGAAGGCGAACCGCTCGACGACCATGCGGGTCTCCAGGACGCTCTCCACCTCGGCGGACGAGACGGGCACCACGAGCGCGCCGCGCTTGGGGTAGAGCCGCAGCAGGCCCTCGGACTCGAGCCGCAGGAACGCCTCGCGGACCGGGGTGCGGCTCAGGCTGACCCCCGCGGCCACGTCCCCCTCGCTGATGAGCTCCCCGCCGGGGAACCGCCCGTCGAGGATGCGCTCCTTCGCGAAGGCGTAGGCGCGGTCGGTCGCCGACATGTTGCATCTATATCGCATCCTTGACACGTGCTCGGCGGCTTGCGTAGGCTCGGCATAGATGCAACGCCAGGCCACCGTGGCGCCGCACGACCAGGCCGCGCTCCACACCGGCGTCCCCGCGCCGGCGGATCCCGAGCTCCTTGCCGCGCTCGCCGGGCTGGAGCTCGGCCCGCGCCTGCGGACCGACGCCGCCTCCCTGGCCGCGTTCGGCTCCGACGCGCTGACCGCCTTCCATCAGCGCCCCGCCGCCGTCGTCCTGGCCGAGTCGGCCGAGGAGGTCGCCGCGGTCGTGCGCGTCTGCCACCGCCTCGGCGTGCCCTTCGTCGCCCGCGGCAGCGGGACGTCGCTGTCGGGCGGGTCGCTGCCCGTGGCGGGCGGCGTCGTCATCGCGCTCAACCGGATGAACCGGGTGCTCTCCGTCGATCCCGACACCCGCATCGCCGTCGTGCAGCCCGGGGTCATCAACCTCGACGTCACCAAGGCGGCCTCCGGCCACGGCCTCGCCTACGCGCCCGACCCGTCGAGCCAGTCCGTCTGCACGATCGGCGGCAATCTCGCGTTCAACTCCGGCGGGGCGCACTGCCTGAAGTGGGGCATGACGAGCAACCACGTCCTCGGGATGACCGTGGTGCTGCCCGACGGCGAGCTGGCGCACCTCGGCGGGACCTCCACGGAGCCCGTGGGCCCCGACTGGACCGGGATGTTCTGCGGGTCCGAGGGCCTGTTCGGGATCGCGGTGGAGGTGACGCTGCGGCTCGTCGCGGTGCCCGAGGCGACGTCCACCGCCCTGGCCGTCTACTCCAGCCTGCGCGCCGCCGGCGACGCGGTCGCCCGGGTCGTGGCCGCCGGGATGCTGCCCGTGGCGATGGAGATCATGGACGCGCTGGCGATGGAGGCCGCCGAGGCGTCCGTCAAGCCCGGCTATCCCGCGGGCGCGGCACTGCTCATCGTCGAGCTCGAGGGCGAGCGCGAGGAGGTCGACGTGGACGCGGCCCGCCTGCGCGACCTGCTCGAGGCCTCGGGCGCCACGGAGGTCTCGGTCACGGAGGACACCGCCGAGCGGGCGCTCGTCTGGAAGGGCCGCAAGAGCGCCTTCTCCGCGGTCGGCTGGCTCGCGCCGGACTACATCGTCCAGGACGGCGTCGTCCCCCGCACGCGCCTGGGCGAGGCGCTCGAGCGGATCGGCGAGATGGCCGAGGCGGCCGGCATCCGCGTGGCCAACGTCTTCCACGCCGGGGACGGCAACCTGCACCCGCTCATCCTCTTCGACGGGCGCGACGAGCGCGCGTTCGAGCGGGCCGAGGAGCTCGCGGGCGACATCCTGGCGCTCTGCGTCGAGCTCGGCGGGTCCATCACCGGCGAGCACGGCGTCGGCGTGGAGAAGCTCAAGTACCTGCCGCTCATGTTCTCCGAGGACGACGTGGCGCTCATGCACCGCCTGCGCGACGCCGTCGATCCGGCGCAGATCGCCAACCGGGGGAAGATGCTGCTCACCGAGAGCGCGCCGCCCCAGCCGGCGATCCCGTGACGTACGCCGTCGACACGATCGAGGACGTGCAGGACGCGGTCCGCCAGGGTCCGCGCGTGCTGCCGGCCGGCGGCGGGACCAAGCCCGCGATCTCCACCCCGCCGTCCGACGACGTGCTGCCCCTCGACGTCTCGGGGCTGCGCGGCATCGTCGAGTACGACCCCGCGGAGCTGACCCTCACCGCCCGCGCCGGGACCCCGGTCGCGGAGGTGGCCGGCGCGCTCGCCGAGCACGGC
>CADCWC010000174.1 GCA_902806305.1 uncultured Thermoleophilia bacterium
TCTACGACGCCGCCAAGGGCACGTACACCCTCGCGGGCGAGGACCGGACGCTCGACTCGGCGGGCATGGCCGGGTACTTCCAGGACCTCGTCGAGCGCTACCCGATCCTGTCCGTCGAGGACGGCCTGGCCGAGGACGACTGGGACGGCTGGGAGCAGCTCACGAGGGCGGTCGGGGACCGCGTCCAGCTGGTCGGCGACGACCTCTTCGTCACGAACGTCAGCCGGCTCCAGCGCGGCATCGACGCGGGCGTGGCCAACTCGATCCTGGTCAAGGTCAACCAGATCGGCACGCTGTCCGAGACGCTCGACGCCATCGCGCTCGCCGGACGACACGGCTACACGGCGATCATCTCCCATCGCTCCGGCGAGACGGAGGACACCACCATCGCCGACCTCGCCGTGGCCACGAACGCGGGTCAGATCAAGACCGGCGCGCCGTCCCGGTCGGACCGCGTGGCCAAGTACAACCGCCTGCTCCGGATCGAGGAGTACCTCGGCGAGGCGGCGTGGTACCCGGGCCTCGACGCCTTCCGCTCGCGCCCGGCCGCCGTCTCGGCCTAGGCGATCCGATGCCGGCCGTCCGCCGCACGAAGATCGTCATCACCCTCGGGCCCGCCACGGACGACGCGGCGCGGATCGAGGAGCTCGTGCGGACCGGCGTCGACTGCTTCCGCCTCAACTTCTCGCACGGCTCGCAGCCGGAGCACGCCCAGCGCATCGAGCGCGTGCGCGCGGCCCAGGCCAAGACCGGGCGGCAGATCGCCATCCTGGCCGACCTGCAGGGTCCGAAGCTGCGGATCGGCGTGCTCCCTGAGCCGCGGGCGCTCGAGATGGGGGACGTCGTCACGATCGCCGGTCGGGGTGACGCCGAGCCCGGCGACCTCGAGCTCGGCTTCGCCATCAACCTCGCCGCCCACGTCCGTCCCGGCCTCGACGTGGCCATCAACGACGGCGCCGTCCGGCTCAAGGTCACCGAGCTCGACGGGCGACGGGTCCGCTGCGTGGTCGAGATCGCGGGCGTCGTGACCTCGCAGAAGGGCGTCAACCTGCCCGGGGCCTACCTGCCGCTGGCCTCGATCACGGACGACGACAAGGACAACCTCGAGTTCGCGCTGGACCACGACGTCGACTACGTCGCCCAGTCGTTCGTGCGCCGGCCCGAGGACGTCGACGAGCTGCGCGCGCTGATCGCCGAGCACGGCGCCGCCCGGGCCCGGATCATCGCCAAGATCGAGAAGGCGGAGGCCATCGAGCAGCTCGAGGGGATCGTGGCCGCCACCGACGGGCTGATGGTGGCCCGCGGCGACCTGGGCGTCGAGATCGGCGCCCACGACGTCCCGCTCGCCCAGAAGCGCATCATCCGGCTCGGGCGCGAGGCCGGAAAGCCCGTCATCACCGCGACGCAGATGCTCGAGTCGATGATCGAGCGGCCGGAGCCGACGCGCGCCGAGGCCTCGGACGTGGCGAACGCCATCCTCGACGGCACGTCGGCCGTCATGCTGTCGGGCGAGACGGCGGTCGGCCGGTACCCGATCCAGGCGGTCCAGACGATGGTCCGGATCGCGGGCGCCGTCGAGCCGAGCCTGCGCTACCACGACACGGGCTACGAGCTCTCGCGGCTCGGGGCGCGCTACATCGCGGACGTCGTCGGGCACGCGGCCTGCGACATGGCCGAGACGCTCGGGGTGGCCTGCATCGTCGTGCCGACCGTCACGGGGGAGTCGGCGCGCGAGGTCTCGAAGCACCGGCCGAGCCGCATCATCGTGGCCGCGTCGCCGACGCCGGGCGTCCTGCAGCAGCTCGCCCTCGAGTGGGGCGTGGTCCCGATCCCCCTCGACCCGGCGGGCGGCCTCGAGCAGCTCTGGGGCGCCGCCGCGGAGGCCGTCGCCCGGGAGGGTCTCGCCGGGCCGGGCGATCGGCTCGTCATCACCTCCGGCACGACGGTCAACCGTCCGGGCGCGACGAACACGATCCTCGTCCACACCATCTGAGGGGCCGCCGGCCGGCGGCGGCGGTTCAGCGTCGGTCGCTCGACGGGCCGACGTGCGTGCGGATCCAGTCGGTGAGCGGCTCGAGCGCCCGCCAGGCGCCGAAGATCGCCGCGCGGCTCCGCTCCGGGTCGTGGATGTCGGGGCCCGGAGGCAGCTGCCGGAGGGCGGCGAAGCGTTGCAACCGCAGGAGCTCGATCCGCGGGTGATCCTTCGGGTAGCCCTTCGGCGCCGTCCTCAGGCTCGGCCCGGTGATCGTGAAGCCGCTCGCCCGGAGCGTCTCGAGGATCTCCGCGAGCTGCGCGCCGGCGTCGTGATCCGTCGCGATCGCCGCGCGTGCCCGGGCCAACTGGTCGCGCGCCGGCTCGTACAGGCCGCCACCCACGTGGAGACCGCGCGGGTCGAGCGCCGCGTAGACGACGCCGACCTCGCCCGCGTAGCCCGCGGCGGTCGTCTTGTAGGGCGACTTGTCCCGGCTGAAGCGGACGTCGCGATTGGGCCGGAACACCTTCGACGGGCCGTAGAGCGCGCCCGCCTCGGCGATCAGCCGCTCGAGCGGGTCCCGGACCGCCTCCTCGTAGACGTCCCGGTGCGCGTCGAACCAGGCCTTCGAGTTGTCGGCCTCCAGGCCGGCCAGGAAGGTGAGCGCCGCCGGCGGGAAGCCGGTGAAGCGGGCTCCGGCCGTGGGAGCGGGCGTCATGAGCGCGGTCGCTCGCCCGCCGCCGCGGCCGCTCCGCCGAGGAGCAGGTGGATGGCCCCGCCTAGGCGGGTGAGCCGCCGGCGCGCCGTCGCGCTCCGGCGCAGCCGGTCCGCGACGCCGCCCGCGACGAGGGCGTACACGCCGTCCCCGACGACCGCGAGCAGCACGAAGAGCAGGCCGAGCACGAGGACCTGGCCGGCGACGGCGCCGCGGGACGGATCGACGAACTGCGGCAGGAAGGCCAGGAAGAAGAGCGCGACCTTCGGGTTCAAGGCGTTGACGAGCACCCCCTGGCGGAACAGTCGACCGGGGCCGGGCGACGGCGCCGCCTCGCGCGCGGACCCGGCGTGTCGCCGCAGGGCCTGGAGGCCGAGCAGGATCAGGTAGGCGGCGCCTGCGTAGCGGACGACCGCGAACGCCGTCGCGGAGGACGTCAGCAGCGCCGAGAGGCCGAGCGCCGCGGCGGCGACGTGGAGGAGCGCGCCCGTCTCCACGCCGAGCATCGACACGAGGCCGGCCCGGCGACCGCCCTCGAGGCTCCGCGTGACGATGAAGATCACCGACGGACCCGGCGTGGCGATGAGCGCCGCGCTCGCGGCGGCGAAGACGAGCAGCGTCGAGGCGTCGAGCATGGTGGGAGCGTACGGACGCCCGGCGTGGTTGTCGATGCCCGCGGCGAGGCGCATACTCGGGTCATGGACCACGACCTGCCCGACCGTCCGCCCGTCCGGCCGCTGCGCGTCGGCAACCGCGAACGGCAGCGCGCGGTCGACGCACTGACGCACCACTTCAGCGTCGGCAGGCTGACGTTGGCGGAGCTCGAGGAACGCATGGCGCTCGCGCTCGCCGCCCGGACCGACGTGGATCTGACGGCGGTCGTCGAGGACCTCCCGCCGTGGGCGGCGGACGACGGCCACGGGCTCGACCCGTGGGCGCTGCCGACGCAGGTGGCCCTGTTCGTGGTCGGCAACGTGCTGCTCGTGCTGCTCTGGCTCGCCACCCGCGAGCCCGACCCCGGGCCGACCGACGCCGGGGCCGGATCGGTCTGGCCGGTCTGGGTGGCGCTCTCCTGGGCGCTCGCACTCGGCGCCTACGCCGCCCTGCGCGGGCGCTCGGCGCCCGCGGCGCCGCAGCGCATCTGACGCGGGGACGGACCGCCCGCTCAGGCGCGCGGTCGCCCGCTCAGCCGGGGCGCAGGCCGCCCTGGGCGTGGTCGAAGGCCGCGTCGACGAGGGGCGCCACGGCAGCGGGCATGCGGAGCGGGGCCATCGCCTCCGCCACCACGTCGCGCGCCCATCGCTCGCTGTCGCCGTACTCGCGGTACAGGTCGGTCAGGCGGTAGGACGGACCGAGCCGACGGGCCAGCGCGGTCGCCAGCGCTCGCTCGGCGCGGTCGACGGCGGCCAGGCCGCGGGCGTCGAGTCCGCGTCGCAGGCGCCGCACGCGGACGGGTCCCTCGGCCCACTCCATCTGCGCCGAGACGACGCCGGGGTCGCTCACGACCGGCGCTCCGTCACGTCGAGGCAGCAGCGGAGCGGGGGGCCGCCCGCCGCCAGGAGGATCTCGACGCCGATCGGGTACGGCGGCGAGCCGAGGGCGAACGCGGCGTGCGCGTGCAGGCACTTGACGGCCCGCGGGGCGCGCGTGCCCCCGATGCCGAGCGGCCGGCCCCCGTCGCGCAGCGCGAGCTGACGGGCTCGTGCCTCGTCGAAGGCGGCGGCGAGCTCGGGCTCCTCGGCGAGCCGGCGCTCGAGCCGGGCGACGCCTCCGGCCGACTCGAGGGCGCCGACGGCGCGCACGAGCGCGGGACAGGTCAACCAGAACGTGGTCGGGAACGGCGCGCCGGCGGGTGTCCGCGCGGGCTGTTCCACGGCGAGCGGCCTGCCGCCGGGACAGCGGGCCACGACCCGACGGAACGGCAGCGGCGCCCGGCCGAGCTGGAGCGCGACCGTGGCGACGTCGTCGTCGGAGGCGAGCGGTGCGGCCGACATGGCGGGCATCGTGCCGGCTCCGGTCGGAAGGACCGATCGCCGCCGCGGCGAACCTGCGGCCCGTGCGCCTCCGTCGTCTGCTCGCCCTCGTGGCCGTCGTCGTCCTGGCCGGGCTGTTCGTCGCCCCCGTCCGGTCGTACCGGTCAGCGCAGGACCGGCTGGGCGACGCCCGGCGGGAGCTGACCGCCGCCCAGGCGACGCGCACCGAGCTCGAGCGCCGTCGCGACGATCTCGGCACGCGCCGCGCCCTCATCCGCGAGGCCCGCACGCGGCACTACGTGTTCCCGGGCGAGACGCCGTACGCCGTCGAGCTGCCCTGACGCCGACCGGGTCGGCGGCGCATGGGAGCGGCGGCCCCGCGGTCATTCCACGATGACTGTCGAGGGCAGGTCGAAGCCGTTGAAGCGGGAGGCGTAGGCCGTCGTGTAGGCGCCTGCGGAGCCGATCAGGACCCGGTCGCCGGGCGCGACGTTCCCGGGGAGGGGCACGCCCAGGAACATCGTGTCCTCGCTGTCGCACGTCGGTCCGGTCACGTCGTAGGCGACCGGGCCGTCCGGCGCCTGCGTCGTCGCCCGCAGCGGGTAGGCGAGCGTGCGCCGCGTCTCGAGCGTCTCCATCATCCCGTTGAAGGCGCCGACGTCGAGATGCAGCCAGTGCCGCTCGCGCCGGACGGCACGGCCGATCACCGTACTGACGAGCGTGCCTGCCTCGGCGACGAGCGATCGTCCGGGCTCCGCGACCAGGTCGACGGCGTAGGGCAGCTCGCGGGCGACGGCGTCCCGCAGCACCGCGCCGTAGCGCTCGAGCGGCGGGACGTCGTCCACGTAGCGGGCCGGGAGTCCGCCGCCGATGTCGAGCATCGAGATCCGCAGCCCGTGGCGATCCAGGTCCCGCATGACGGCACCGGCGGTGGCGACGCCCCGAGCGTACGCCGTCGGGTCGAGGGCCTGGGACCCGACGTGGAAGGTCAGGCCGTAGGGGACCAGGCCGAGACGACGCGCCTGCAGCAGCAGCTCGACCGCTGCCCCGGGGTCGACCCCGAACTTGCCCTCGAGCGGCACGACGCTCGAGGGGTCGGGCACGTCGAGCCGGACATAGACCTGGGATCCGGGCGCGGTCGCGGCGAGCTTGCGCAGCTCCCAGACGGAGTCGGCCGCGAACCGGTCGACGCCTGCGGCGAAGGCGCCGGCCACGTGCCCCGGCGGCTTGACCGGGTTGCTGTAGAGCACGTCCCGCGCGTCCACACCGAGACGTCGCAGGAGCCGGAGCTCAGCCAGGGAGGCGATCTCGAACCGGCAACCCCGGTCCCGCAGCCGCCGCAGGACGGCCGGGTGGGGGTTGGCCTTGACGGCGTAGTGGAACCGGACGCCGGGCAGCGCCGCGACCAACCGGTCGTAGGCCGCGTCGACGGCGCGCAGGTCGAGGGACAGGTACGGCGTGGTCGGACCACGCCTGCGCCAGGGCCGCCGCGAGCGCTCCGTCGCCGTGCGAAGGTGGGCGGGAGGCGCGCTCGGGCGCGTCGCACGGGCCGCCCGCAGCTCGACCGATGCGCCCGCGATGGCGTAGAAGACGACGTCGGCCGCCAGTTTCCCGGCCAGCAGGCCGAGCACCATGTCGCCGAGGAGCGCCTGGCCCGCGTACATGAGCGCAGGACGGACGACGGTCGTGTCGAGAACCTCGCCGGGGCCGAACTCGAGGGCGAGTTCGCCGACCACCAAGCTCGCGGTGCGCGGGGAGCACGCGCGCCGCCCGGGAGAGCGTCGCGCCTGACGCCGCCACTCGCGGGCGCCGACGACGGCGTAGAAGGCGACGGTCTCGGCCCAGGTCGCGGCGACGGCAGCGGCCGCCCAGCCGCCGCCTGAGGCCGCGACGAGCACGCCGACGAGGACGGCCGCCGCCGTCCCGGCCGCCTCGGGCAGCAGGTAGCGGCGCACGAGGGGCCTGACTCCTCGCCGGGCCGCGGACACGCGGATCGCCGACCGCTCGGGGAGCAGCGCGCCACCGATCGTCAGGCTGCTGCTCGACGTGCTCATCGTCCGCCCCCCGCCTCGCGTCTCGACCGTGCTCTCGCCGACAGGAGGGCGCACGCGGGACGCTGATACGTCGACTGCGGGCGCGTGGGTCGGGACCGGACCGCCCCGTACCATGTCCGCCGATGTCGGCCTCGGCGCTGCACCGCACGCGTGACCGCCGGCCGCGGAGGCGGCGACGACGCATCCTCCCCGTGCTCCTGCGGGTCGTCGCGCTGCTGATCATCTTCGGCCTCGGCGTGGCCCTCGGCGACGCATACGGCGATCGGCCAGGGCCCGCCGGCACCGCGACCGTGGACCGCGAGATCCGCCAGGTGACGGTCACGGAGAGCGTCGCCCGCCGCACGGTGACGGTGGTCGTGTCGACCCCTCGGCCCTGAGAGCCGCCGCGTGCGCCCGCGCCGGGGTGCAGCACCACGGACGGGAGGCGCTACCATGTGACCGGTGGATGCCCCGAAGGAACGATGGCTGACGCTCGGCCAGGCGGCGAAGCTGCTCGGCGTGGCGCAGAGCACGGTCCGAGCGTGGTCCGACGCCGGGCGGCTCCCCGTCTTCTACACGCCCGGCGGGCATCGGCGGTTCAAGGAGGCCGACCTCGAGACGTTCCTCTCCCGGAACGGCGCGGGCTCGCGACCTCGGAACGCCGCGACCGTGCTGATCGTCGATGACGATCCCCGGCTGCGCGAGCTCATCCGGGTCAACCTCGAGTACGACGGCATGACCGTGCGTGAGGCCGGCACCGCCGAGGAGGGACTGAGGGCGCTCGACGACGACCCGCCCGACCTCGTCCTGCTCGACGTGATGATGCCGGGCCTCGACGGCTGGACGATGCTGCAGCGCATGCGCGAGCGCCACGGCGTCGACGCGCTGCCGGTGATCATGTTCTCGGGCAAGACCGACGGCGGCGCCGAGCGCGCCGAGGCGAGCGGGGCCCAGGCCTTCGTCGGCAAGTCGGCGCTCGACCCGCTCAGCCTCGTGGAGCAGGCGAAGGCGCTGCTCCGCGTGCGCGTCACGAGCTGAGCGACGCGGCGGGGCGACCCGGCGGCATCGCGCGCGCGAACCGGCGGGTCAGCCGGTCCGCTCGGTCGCCGGTCCGTCGTCGGCCCGGCGGATCACGATCTCGTCCGGCGTGATGCGGACGCTGAGCTCGCGCCGGTCCTGCCAGTGGGCGCGGTAGACGGCGGCGTCGCGGACCGCGCCGTCGAGCCAGAGCCCGTAGCCGTCGTCGCCGTGGTCGAAGACTCCCTCGAGCTCGACCGGGACGTCGGCGCCCGCCGCCACGCCCGAGCGCCTGCGTCCGCCGCGGCGGCTCCGCCGGCGACGCGGCCGGTCGCCCGACGACTCGTCGGACGGCGGCTCCGTCTCGACCGGCACCGCGGTCGGCCACGTGTCAGGGGGCACGGCCTCCGACGCCACGTCGGCCTCGATCGTCGTCGTCCCGCCGTCCTCGGACGGCTCGGCGGACGTCGCCTCGGCGGCGGGCGGTGCATCCTGCTCGGAGACGCTCTCGACGATCACCGGGGCGCCGACCGCCGGTGCCTCGACGGGCAGCGCGCCGG
>CADCWC010000175.1 GCA_902806305.1 uncultured Thermoleophilia bacterium
ACCGCCGGAGGCAGCGCCTCCGGACTTCCGTGGAGCGCCGGACGGCCGTCCCCGAGTTCGAGTGACTCGGGGTCAGCCGACCGGCCGCAGAAACAGGAAGTCGAGGCGGCGCGGGCGGGTCATCGCGTCCGGGAGGGTATCAGTCGACGCGCTGACGGGGATGCCGTCCGGCTCACCGGGCTGCCCCGCCGCCGTGGCCCGCGACGTCCCGGTTCCGGTCCGCTGCTACGCTCCGCCGCGTACCGGGGAGCCGAGCGCGGCTGAGAGTCTGGCGCGGTGCCAGAGACCCGATGAACCTGCTACGGGTCATGCCGGCGAAGGGAGTGCAGATGGCGTCCGCGACCACCGCGTGCCCTCCGGGCCGCGAGTTCGCGTTGATCGAGCGCCTGGCCGCGCGTCTCGGCGATCCGCCGGGCGACGTGGTCCTGACCGGGATCGGCGACGACGCGGCGGTGCTCGCCCCGGACCTCGTCTGGACCTGCGACCTGCTGGTCGAGGACGTGCACTTCCGCCGAGGGACGACGCCGCTCGACGACCTCGGCTGGAAGGCCCTGGCCGTGAACGTCTCGGACATCGCCGCGATGGCGGCCGAGCCGGTCGCGGCGCTCGTGGCCGTTGCCGTCGGCCCGGACTGGACGGAGGACGACGTCGATCAGATCTACGCCGGGTTGGCGGGCTGCGCGACCGAGACGGGCTGTCCGGTGGTCGGCGGCGACGTCTCGCGCGGCCCGGCCCTCGTCCTCTCCGTCACGGCGCTCGGCCGCGCGGGGCGACCCGTCCTGCGCTCGGGTGCCCGCGTCGGCGACGTCGTCGCCGTGACCGGCGCGCTCGGCGGGTCGGAGGCGGGCCGGCTGCTGCTCGAGGGCCTCGCGCCGCCCGCGGGGGTCGACGTCGACCACCTCGCGCGTCGCCACCGACGACCCGTCCCGCGACTGGCCGAGGCCCGCGCGCTCGCCCGGCAGGCGCACGCGCTGCTCGACGTCTCCGACGGCGTGGCCGCCGACGCGCGTCGGCTCGCGGAGCGCTCGGGCGTGACGGTCGTCGTCGACCTGGACCGACTGCCGCTCGACGCCGGCGTCGAGGCGGTCGCCGCCGCGCTCGGCCGCGTGCCGGGCGCGTTCACCGCCACGGGCGGCGAGGACTACGAGCTGCTCGTGACGCTCGATCCGGCCGCCGCGGACACGCTCCCCGTGCCGACGACCGTGATCGGCCGCGTCGAGCCGGGACCGGCGCGTCTCGAGCTCCGCGGTCGTGGTGCCGACGCGACCCTCGGCGGGTGGGATCACCTCACGGCTCCGGCGGCGTCGACATGATCGAGCTCGGCGAGGACGACGGCATCGGGCCCGTCCCGACCGAGCGGCGGACCTTGGGCGTCGTCGACCAGACCGTCCTCTGGGGCAGCCTCGGGGTCAGCCTCCTGACGTTGGCGGCCGGATCGCAGCTGGTGCCGGCCCTGGATCTCGGCCAGGCGCTGCTCGCGATCCTGGTGGGCGGCGCGCTGGCGTCGGCGATCATCGCCGCCGTCGCGGCGCTCGGCGCCGCGGAGGGCGTCCCCGGCATGGTGCTCCTGCGCCGGGCGCTCGGCGTCCGCGGCTCGGCGGTCCCCACGGTGCTGAACGTGGCCCAGAACCTGGGTTGGTCGACGTTCGAGATCATCATCATCGCCGAGGCGGCGCGGCAGGTCGTGGGCGGGCCCCGCGCGCTCTGGGTGGTGGCGGCGGGCCTGATCGGGACGGCGCTCGCCGTCGCCGGGCCACGGAGCGTCGTCCGCCGCCTGGTGCGACGGATCGTCGCGCCACTCGTGGCCGTCTCCCTGGTCTACGTCCTGGCGCGGTTCGTCGGGGACGCGTCGCTCGACGCGGGCGGCGGCGGCGACATCTCCTTCCTCGTCGCGGCGGACGTCGTGGTGGGGTTGTTCGTCTCGTGGCTGCCGCTCGCGCCCGACTACACGCGCTACTCCCGCTCCCCGCGCGCGGCGGCGCTCGGAGCGGGCGTCGGCTACTTCGTCGGCGCGGGCCTGACCCTGGTGATCGGCGTCGTGGCGACGGTGGCCGTCGGCGCCGGGGACGTCCCGACGTTCATCGCCGCGGTCCTGGCCGCGCCGCTCGGTCTGCTCGTGGCGAGCGTGCTGGTCGTCGACGAGACGGAGAAGGCGTTCGCGAACATCTACTCCACGGCCGTCTCGCTGCAGAACGTGGCGCCGCGGCTGGCGCGACAGGTCGCCGCCGTGGGCGTCGGCGTCCTCGTCACGGTGCTCGCGCTCGTCGTCAGCATGGACCGCTTCTTCACGTTCCTCTACCTCCTCGGCGCGATCTTCGTCCCGCTGTTCGCCGCCGTGCTCGCCGACCACCTGCGCCCGGCGCGCCCCGTCGCCACACTCGTCGCCTGGCTGGCGGGGTTCGTCCTCTACCAGTGGATCCGCCCGACCGGCCCCGAGGTCGTCACGGACCTCGTCGCGGAGGCGGCCGACCTCGTCGGCGGCGTCGGTGCGCTCGGGCTCGGAGACGCGGTCGGCGCCTCGCTGCCTGCGTTCGTCCTGGCCTTCCTCGTCCGGGTCCTCTGGCCACGCGGCGGCGCAGGAACACGGCGGCTGGCGTCGGGCGACCCGCGCCGCGAGCGGACCCCGCGGTCGGAAGAGCTCACCGTCAGCTGACCCGGAGGCTACGCCGTCAGCAGTTCGACGCCGTGCCCGCCGGCGAGCGTCGCGATCGCGCGGTCGAAGGTCAGCAGGCGGATGCCGTGGCGGCGGGCGAGCGTCAGAAGCTGCGCGTCCGTCACCTGGCGGTGGCCGACGACGCGCGGCACGTCAGGATCTGCGAGCGACACGTCGTTGGCCAGGAATCGGTGTCCCTCGACGCTTCGAAGCGCCGCGAGAACCCCGATGGCGGCTTCGGTGCCGATGGCACTCGGAAGCACGGCAGGATTGGACGACACCCGCACGAATCCGCTCTCGGTCACCGCGCACGTGCACCAGCCTCCGCGCCGATGCGCGAGGAACCACGCGCGAATCGCCGTGTGATGGACGTGGGAATCCCAGGCGAGTGCCACGAGCGCGTTGACGTCAAGCAGTGCCACCCGTGGTCAGACGTCGTCTAGCGCCTGGCGCACCATCTGCGGCGTGATGGGCGGCGTGCCCGCGGGGACGCGGATCACGGGCAGATCTCCGTCCGCCTCGACTCTGCCGGGCGTCAGCCCTCGTCGTGCGAGCTCGGATATCACTGACCCCAGCGACCGGCCTCCGTCCGCCGCCAACGCCCGGGCAGCGAGGACGACATCGTCGTCGATCTCCAGTGTGGTGCGCATATGGCGATGCTACCGCATCAACGCATCAACGCATCAAAGCTACAGCGCCGAAGCGCTGTAAGCGCGTCAGGCCTGGAACTCGACCGGCATGCCGACCTCGACGAGGTCGTAGAGCCGCTTGACGTCGGCGAAGTGCATCCGCAGGCAGCCGTGCGAGGCCGCCGTGCCGACCGAGGCGTCGGCGGGCGTGCCGTGGAAGCCGATGGCGGTCGCCGACGTGCCGATCCAGCGGGGCCCGAGCGGGTTGTCGTCGCCGGGCGGCACCGGCTCGAGCCCCTTGGCCCAGGGTGAGTTCGGCGGGATCCAGGTCGGGTTCTTGATCTTCGAGACGATGGTGAAGCTGCCCGTCGGCGTCGGGAACTCAGGGGACCCGATGGCCACCGGGAACGACGCCACGACCCGCCCGTCCTTGTGCACGTAGGCGCGGAACTGGTGTTTGACCACGACGACCTTGCCGGCGGTGGCCGCGAGGATGGCGGGCCTCGCCACGCCGTCGGCCTCGAAGCCGTTCCGGCGCTGGTAGCGCTCCACGGCCGCGATCAGCCGCGGGCCGTACACCTCCGGGAGCGACCCCTTCAGCCAGCCGTCGCGCTGCAACCGCTCCGCGAACGCCCGCACGTCGCCGCCGCGAGCTCCCGGACCGAGCGTGAGGTCGTTCGAGAGCGTGTCCGTGGTGTCGACGCCGAACCGCCGGCGGACGGCGGTGCGGTTCCCGGCCGCGTCGATCGCCGTCACGACGAGCTCGTGCTCGCCCTGCCCCAGATCCTGCATCTGCAGGTCGAACCCACCGCCGGGGCGCGGCTCGGCCTTCGCCGCCTCGCCGTCGAGGGTGGCCTCGTAGCGCACGGCGGTCGCGTCGGAGACGGCGGCGCCGAAGGTGGGGGAGGCCGTGGTCCGCTGCCAGCGGACCCAGCCGGTCGGCGCGGCGATCTTCGGGCGGACCGAGTCGAGGCGCACGACGCGGAACGTGGCCCGCCGGTTGCCGGCCCGGTCCTTGGTCTCGATCCGGACGCGCGTCAGGCCCTGCGGAAGCTCGAGTGGTACGCGGAAGCGCCCCGTGGCGTCCGGCGTGGCGGCCGCCCGGCCACCCTTCCAGGTCACCGTGACGGCGGCCCTCGGCTCCGTGCGGCCCGTCACCGTGGAGCCGGGCGCCCAGGTGCCGCGCGGCGCGGCGATCACGAGCGGCGGGACGGAGGTGTCGACCTCGAAGGACCAGTCACGCCGCACCTCGCCCCCGAAGAGGCCGGTGCTCCGGGCGCGCAGCTGGACGCGGTGACGGCCGTCCGCCATCGGCACGCCGACCAGGCGGAAGCCGTCGTCCACCCGGCGCAGCCGGCGGGTCAGATCGATGCCGTCGAGCTTGACGTTGAGATCGGCGAGGCGGCCGGCGTGCTCCACGTGCAGGTGGATGTCGGGACGCGCCTCCTTCGTCGCGGCGCCGGGCGCCGGCGTCAGCGGCCCCATGCGGGCCGCTGAGGCGTACTGCGTCCAGACCACGCCGGACGGCACGGAGACCGCGACGAGCGTCGCGACGCCGGCGAGCAAGGTCCTTCGGCGAACACGCATCGTCGTCTGACCATACCAAGCAGCCGCTGCAGCGTTGTACGAACCTCGTGAAACCTGCTGTCGCAGATCGGCGCCGTCAGAGTCGTCCGCGCAGCGCCCGCAGCCGCAGCTGCGGCACGCGCCAGGCCGCCTCGGAGACGATGCTGCGCGTCATCTTCGATCCCCCGGCGACGCGGTCGGTGAACACGATCGGCACCTCCCGCACCGTGAAGCCGAGGCGGCAGGCGCGGTACGTCATCTCGATCTGGAAGGCGTAGCCCTCCGCCGTGACGGCGCGGAGGTCGATCGCCTCGAGCACCTCGCGGCGGAAGCACTTGAAGCCGCCGGTCAGGTCGCGGACCCCGAGCCCGAGCAGCACCCGCGCGTACAGGCAGCCGCCCGCGGAGACGAGTCGGCGCGTGACGCTCCAGTTGACGACGCCCCCGCCGCGCACGTAGCGCGATCCGAGTGCCACGTCGGCGCCGCCGAGCACGGCCTCGAGCAGGGCCGGCACGCGCTCCGGATCGTGCGAGAAGTCGCAGTCCATCTCCAGCACGTGGCTGTAGCCGCGGGCGAGCGCCCACCGGAAGCCCGCGAGGTACGCCCTGCCGAGGCCCTGCTTCCCGGGCCGGTGCAGCACGTGGAGCCACGGGTATCGGGCGGCCAGGGCGTCGGCGAGGGCGCCCGTGCCGTCGGGCGAGTTGTCGTCGACGATCAGCACGTCGCCCGGGATCGGCGTCTCCTCGCGCACGGCGCGCAGTGCCTCGACCATCCCCGGCAGGTTCTCGCGCTCGTTGTAGGTCGGCAGGCAGAGCAGGAAGCGCGGCGCCGGGGGATCGGGTGTCATCGGCGGGCTATCATCGCCGATGTGGCGCTCCGCAACGCCGACGTGGCCGAGCTGATCGAGCGCCTCGGGGACCTCTACGAGCTCGACGGGGCCGTCGTCTACCGGGTCCTCGCCTACCGTCGCGCCGCCCGCCGGATCGCCGAGGCGACGGAGCCGGTGGAGCGGCTGAGCGTCGAGGGCCGGCTCACCGATCTGCCGGACGTCGGGGCGACCATCGCGGCCAAGGTCGAGGAGCTGCGGACGACGGGGACGCTCGCCTCGCTCGAGCGCCTCCAGGCCAAGTACCCGCCGGGCCTGGTCGACGTGATGCGGCTCCCCGGCGTCGGCGCCAAGACCGCGCGGCGGCTCTTCGACCTGGCCGGCATCTCCTCGGTGGAGGAGCTCCGCGAGGCGGCCGAATCGGGGCGCATCCGGGAGCTGCCGCGGCTCAGCGAGCGCACGGAGCAGAAGCTGCTCGCCGCCATCGCCGCGGGCGCCGAGCCGCGCGAGCGCGAGGTGCTCCTCGACCGCGCCGTCGAGCGGGCGGCGGGACTGCTCGCCCACCTCCGGGCGCATCCGGCCTGCGTCGCCGCCGACGAGGCCGGCTCGCTGCGCAGGCGGCGGGAGACGGTGGGCGACCTCGACCTGATCGCGGCGTCCGACGAGCCGGCGGCGTTGCTGGCGGCCTTCGCGGAGCTCGGGCGGGCCGACGACGCCGACGTCACCGCCCAGGGTGACAGCAAGGCCACCATCGTCGGCCACGACGGCATCCAGGTCGACCTGCGGGTGGTGCCGCCCGCCGCCTACGGCAACCTGCTCCAGCACTTCACCGGCTCGAAGGAGCACAACGTGGCGCTCCGCGAGGTCGCCGCGGCGCGGGGCCTACGGGTCAGCGAGTGGGGCGTCGAGGAGGTCGAGAGCGGGGAGGTCTTCCGGTCGGAGGACGAGGCCGCCGTCTACGAGCGGCTCGGCTACGCCTGGATCCCCCCCGAGCTCCGCGAGAACCGCGGCGAGCTCGAGGCCGCGCGGGACGGGCGGCTGCCGCGTCTCGTCGAGGTCGCGGACCTGCGCGGCGACCTCCATGCGCACTCGACGGCCTCCGACGGCAAGGCCACCGTTGCCCAGATGGCGGCCGCCGCCCGCGAGCGCGGCTATGGGTACCTGGCGATCACCGACCACTCCGCGGGCGTCGGCATGGGCATCGGTCTCGACGCGGGCCAGATCCGGGAGCACGCAGCGAACATCCGCGAGCACGCCGCGGGGCTCGCGGACGAGGGCTTCGCCCTGCTCGCGGGCGTGGAGGTCGACATCCTGGCCGACGCGACGCTCGACCTGCCCGACGACGTGCTGGCCGGTCTCGACTGGGTCGTCGCCTCCGTGCACGGTGCGCGCGGCCAGACCCGCGAGCAGATCACCGCGCGGCTGGTGGCCGCCGCGCGGCACCCGCACGTCGACGTGATCGGCCATCCCACGGGGCGCATGCTCGGCCGCCGCGACGCCTACGACGTCGATCTGGAGGCCGTGATCGCGGCGTGCGCCGAGCACGGGACGTTCCTGGAGATCAACTCGAACCCCAACCGGCTCGACCTGAAGCCGACCCACGCCCGGATGGCGCTCGACGCGGGCGTCCGGCTGCTGATCAACACGGACGCGCACCGCACCACCACGCTCCGGCTGATCGAGTACGGCGTCGCGCAGGCCCGTCGCGCCTGGGCGACGGCGGACGACATCCTCAACACCCGCACGTGGGCCGAGCTCTCGGGCCTCCGCAAGCCGGGGCGCCCGCCCGGGCCGCGACTCGTCGGCTGACACGGCGACCGCGACGGTCACGCCGTCGCGGCGCTACGAGACGAGCCGGAGCCGGCGCTCACTCACCTCGAGCCACCGCTCGACCGTGGCGGCGTCGTGGTGCCGGATCGACCAGTCGACCTGTCGGAGCGCCATGTGGGCGACGTAGGCCAGGATCACCGAACGTGGGCGCGCCGCCTCGACGAGGCGCCACACCCGCTCCTCGGCGCCCGCGTCGGTCCGCGCCTGCGCCAGGCCGAACGCCAGCGTCACGAGGTCGAACACCCGGTCGCCGCTGCGCGATCCCTCCCAGTCGATCACCGCGGCCACCCGGCCGTCGGCCTGAAGCACGTTCCGGTGGTGATAGTCCGTGTGCACGACGTCGCCGTCGGGCACCGAGGCCGGGTCGAGCCGTGCGCCGACGTCCTCCACCTGTTCGAGCAGCGCCCGGGAGCGCGGCCAGTGGGCGCGGAGCGGCGCGTGCAGGCAGAAGCCGTCGGCGCCGTCCGTGAGGGTCCGTCGGAGGACGCGTCCCCACGGCTCGTCGTCCGCCGCGCCGAGTCCGGCCTGGAGCGCGTTGAGGTCGAGCAGTCGGCCGAGCAGCGCGTCCGGGACGTGCGTCGGTACCGCTCCGGCCACGAGGTCCTGGACCACGAGCACACCGAGCGGGCCGACCGGGTGCACCTCGTGCCGCGGGGCCGGATAGCCCCGCGCCCGCAGCCGGGCCGTGCGCGCGGGCAGGTCGTGGAGCGACGCCGCCCACGACGTGGGGAGGAGCTT
>CADCWC010000176.1 GCA_902806305.1 uncultured Thermoleophilia bacterium
GCGCACGCCGGCGTCACGGACGACCTCGGCGAGCGTCGGGCCGTCGCGCCGCTGCCCCATGAGGCTCAGCGAGGGGCAGAGCGCGACGTCGAGCGGGACGGGCACGAGCTCGGCGTAGCCGAGTCCCTCGTGACCGACGACGAGGGTCCGGCGGTCCCGGCCGAGGACGAGCAGCGCCTCCTCGAAGCGCGGGTCGAAGCCGCAGGCGAAGCTGAGGTTCGCGAAGTGCTCGCGGTCGCCGTAGACCACCACCCAGTCGGCGTCCACGGCGGCCAGGAGCGCGGCCAGGCGGCGCTCGTACTCGTCGGCGGGCACCGGCGGGCGGACCTCCGGCACGCCGACCTCCGGCGGGCGGACCTCCGCGAGCTCGATCGGCCTCACCCGGGCGCGGCGGTCTGCATCGCGCGGAGGTTCTGGAGGCTGATCCGGGCGCTCTCGAGCGGATCGGCGCGGCAGAAGTCCTGCTCCACGAGGTACCACTCCGCCGTCGCGGCCGACGCGGCCAGGATGGCCGGCAGGTCGAGGATGCCGGTGCCGACCTCGGTGTTGCGGTCGGCGAGGCCGTCGCCGTGCGGGAAGGCGGCGTCGGCCTCCGCCGCCACGTCCTTCAGGTGCACGAGCGGCGCGCGGGCGCCCGCGGCGCGCAGGTGCTCGACCGGGTCGTGACCCGCCACGGCCAGCCAGTAGACGTCGAGCTCGAACCCGACGAGCTCGCGCGTCGTGCCGTCCCGCAGGATCTCGAGGCCGTGGCCGTGGCCGTCGCCGAGCGGCGCGAGCTCGAAGTCGTGGTGGTGGTAGAGGAGGCGCCGGCCGGCGGCCCGACAGCGCTCGCCGATCCCCTCCAGCGAGCCGGCCATCTCGCGGTAGGCGTCGGCGTCGGCGCGCCGCTCGGCCCGGACCCAGGAGCAGACGATGCGATCGGTGCCGAGCTCGGCGCCGTCGGACAGCACCCGGTCGAGGTCGTCCTCGAGGACGTCGAGCTCGACGTGCAGGCCGGCGGCCGCGAGCCCGAGCGCGTCGCACCGGCGCCGGACCTCGGCCACCGGCAGACCGCCGTAGCGGAGGCTGTCGACGTGCTCGACGCCCGCGAGCCCGAGCGCCGCCACGGCCTCCATCGTCCCCGCGAAGTCGGTCGCGCAGCGCTCGCGGACGGTCCAGAGCTGCAGCCCGACCGGTCGGCCGGGATCCCCGCTCACCCGCTCACCCGCACGTGTCCCCCTCGCTCGACGGCCGGGGCTGGACAGTACCCGCGCCCCCCGACAGAATCAACGCGGCGTCCGAGCGACCGCGCGGGCGCCGACCCGCACGGACCCGTATCTGGCCGGTCCGTCGACCCCGACCCTCGAGGAGTGGTGGTGCCCCGCGTCTCCCGCCTGTCCGTGGCCCCGGTCAAGAGCCTGCGCCTCGTGCACCCGGAGGCCGTCGTGCTCGACGCCCACGGCGCGGTCGGGAACCGGCGCTTCTACCTCGTCGACGACGACGGTCGCGTCCTGAACGGCGTGCGGCACGGGCGGCTGGTCGCGATCCGGGCGTCGTTCGACGCGGCGGCCGACCGGCTCCGGCTGACCTTCCCGGACGGGCGCGACGTCGAGGCGGCGGTCGAGGTCGGTGCGTCGGTCACGTCCCCGTTCGGCCCCGGTCGGACGGTCACCGGACACCTCGTCGAGGGGCCGTGGGCGGCGGCGCTGTCCGCGTACGTCGGGCGACCGCTGCGCCTCGTCCGCGTCGACCTGACCCACGGCCTGCCGGTCGTCTCCCCCGTCTCGCTCGTGGCCGCCGAGTCGGTCGAGGCCGTGGCCCGGTGGAGCGGCCGCGACGAGCTCGACCCGCGGCGGTTCCGCATGCTGATCGACGTGGACGGCTGCCGGCCGCATCAGGAGGACGAGTGGATCGGCGCGCGCGTGTCGATCGGCGAGGCGGTGGTCCGCGTCGTCGAGCCGACGGCCCGCTGCGGCACGACCCAGCGTGACCCGACGACCGGCGTCAACGACGTCGAGGTCCTGCGCGTCCTGAAGGGCTACCGCGGCTTCCGCCCGGGCGGCCGCACGCTCGACCTCGGCGTCTACGCCGCCGTCGAGCGCCCCGGCACGGTCCGGGTCGGCGACCGGGTCGAACCGCTCTGACCGTCGGCTCGGCGCGCCCTCGTCAGGCGGCGTCCCCGTGGCCGCAGAAGCGCATCGCCGCCAGCGCGAGCGCCTGGGCACCGCGGACGAGGTCGTCGACCGGGACGCACTCGTTCGGCCGATGGGCGCAGTTCAGCGTGCCGGTGCCGTAGCAGACCGACGGCGTGCCGCCGAAGCGCGTGAAGGTCGCCCCGTCGTGCCAGTTGTCGAGGCCGCTCGGACGGCCCGGGCGGCCGACCGCCTCGCCGGCCCCGAGCAGCACCTCGACGATCGGCGCGTCGACGGGCACCTCGGCGGCGGGCACCTCGGGCGCCCAGCTGAAGGTCGGGGGGTTCGTGGCGAGCCACGAGTCGGTCGCGGCCGCGTGCGCGACGCACTCCTCGATCTCCCGCTCGACGAGCGTGCCCCAGCCCTCGCTGTCGGCGTGGGCGGGGAGATAGGCGACGTGGTACGTCAGCCGGCAGGACGACGGGTAGCTGACGACCCACTCGCCACCGCCGATCACGCACGCGATCATGTCGCCGGGCGACAGGAACGGGTGCCGGTGACTCGGCCGCTCGCGCCAGTCGGCCTCGAGGCGGGCCAGCGCGTCCTGCACGATTCGCATCTTGTCGATGGCGTTGACCGCGCCGCCGTCCTGCCAGTGCGGCGCGCGGACGCCGGCGTGACCGGACCGACCCGGGACGGTGATCGTCGGGATGAGGCTCCCCCGGCACGCCACCCAGACGTCGAAGTTGCTCGGCTCGGTCACGATCCCGGCGTCGGCCCGCACGCCGTGGGCCACGGCGGCCAGTCCGCCGGCGCCGGTCGACTCCTCGTCCGTCACGGTGCACACCGTCAGGTCGCCGGCGAGTCGGACACCGAGCTCGCCGAGCACCTGCGCGGCGAAGGTCATCGCCGCCACGCCGCCCTTCATGTCGCAGGCGCCGCGCCCGTAGAGAAGACCGTCGCGGACCTCCGCCCGGTTCGGGTCGCTCGTCCACTGCGCCCGGGGCTCCGGCGAGACCACGTCGATGTGGCCGTTGAAGAGCAGGCTGCGACCGCCGCCCGAGCCGGGGAACCGGGCGGCGAGCTGCGGACGACCCTCGAAGCCGAGCCCGGCGGGCACCATCTTCGTCCCGGCCACGTCCTCCGGCCGCGGCTCCCACAGGTCGATCTCGGCGCCCGCGGTGCGGAGGCGCCCGGCCAGGTAGCCCTGGAGCGCGGCCTCGTCGCGGGGCGGGTCGTCGATCTCCCGCGCCGTCGTGTCGAAGCCGATCAGGTCCGTCAGGAGGCCGATCAGCTCGTCGCGGCGACCGGCGATCTCCTCGACGACGCGACGCTCTGCGGCGCTCAGTGCTCCGTCCTGCTCCAAGAGGGCCTCCCAGCCGTCGATGCCCGGGGATTGTGGCGAGTCGGAACGTCCTCAGGCGCACCAGCGCCGAACCGCAGCGGTCAACCGGCCGGCCACCGGAGCGCGCGCCACGGCGGGTCCTCGCCGAAGTCGTGGTAGGCCGTCCTCCGCAGCTCGAGCGGGCCGTCGGCGAGCGCGCCCGCCGGCATGACCAGCCGGTGGAGGCGGACCGAGCGGTAGTGCCGCCCCGTGCGGGCGATCGCGTCGAGGTGCAGGGCGTCGCCCCGCACGTGCGACGGCGCCTCGTCGTCGGCGAAGACCACCAGGTTCCCCCACCGGGCCTCGGCGAAGCGGACGTTGTGGTACGCCAGGAGGCCGGGGAACGACGCGGCGCGGTCGAGCAGGTCGTGCTCGATCCGGATGATGGGCGCGTGGTCGACCTCGTCGCGCGCCTGGCCGAAGAAGCCGACCGCGTGCGCCGGCCGCGCGACCGCAAGTGCTGCCGCGTCGGGCAGCACCAGCAGGTGCGCGGCCCCGGCACGGTCGACCCACGTCCCGCCGACCGGTTCCGTCCGCACCCGCTCGACGAGGGCCGCGCGGATCTGCCGGAGCGTGGCGAGGTCCTCCCCCGTCCGCGACGGGTCGGCGAACGGCCGACCCGGGACCGCGTCGTTGCTCTCCAGGGTGACGACGGCGGGCATGGGCGGTGGCGGGCCCTGCACGGGGGGTCCGCGCTGCCTACGCTACCAGGGTGACGTCGCCGCCGGTGATCCTCGACGGCGCGTCCCTGACGCTGCGCGACGTGGTGGCGGTGGCCCGGCATGGGGCCCGCGTGGAGCTCTCCGAGGCGGCGCAGGACCGGATGCGGCGCGGCCTCGCCGTGGTCCGGCGGGTGCTGGACGAGGACCGGCAGGCGGTCTACGGCCTCACGACGGGCGTCGGCGTCCGGAAGCGGGTCCGCATCCCGGCCGCCGAGCGAACGCGGTTCACGCGACGCTTCATCGCCGACCACCGCGTCGCGCAGGGGCCGCCGGTCGCCCACGACGTCGTCCGCGCCACGACGCTGCGCCTCGCGAACGGGCTCGCGCGCGGCTCGGCGGGCGTGCGACCCGAGCTCGTGCTCCACCTCCTGGAGGCACTCAACACGGGCGCGAGCCCGGCGGTCCGGCCGATCGGGAGCCTCGGCGTGGCCGACCTCGGACCGCTCGCCGACCTGGCGGCCGGACTCGTCGGCGACCTCGAGCTGGAGCCGAAGGAGACGCTCGCCCTCGTCAACGCGAACGCGTTCTCGACCGGCCTCGCCGCCCTCGCCGTGGCCGACGCCGAACGACTCGCCGCCGCGATGCGCACCGCCGCGGCGCTCGACCTGGAGGCCTTCGGCGCGAACCTGTCACCGCTCGATCCGGCGGTCGACGAGGCGCGGCCGCTCCCGGGCCTGCGCCATGAGCTCGAGGCGCTCCGGGCGCTGCTCGCCGGCAGCCCGCTCCGAGCCGCCGGCGCGGCCCGGAACCTCCAGGATCCGCTGTCCTTCCGCGGCGCGGCGGCCGTGCTCGGCTCGACGCGGGAGGCGCTCGCCGACGTCGGCGCGCTGCTCGCCGTCGAGCTCAACGCCTCGCAGGAGAACCCGCTCGTGGTGCCGGACGAAGACCGCATCATCTCGGTCGCGAACTACGAGGTCCTGCCGCTGGCGGCGGCGCTCGACTACCTGCGCGTGGCGCTCGCCCCGGCCGCGGCCTGCGCGAACGAGCGACTGCTGAAGCTCCTCCAGGCGCCGCTCAGCGGCCTGACGGACGGCCTCGCGCCGCCGGGCCACGAGCGGGAGAGCGCCCTCTCGGAGCTCGCGTGGCCGGCGCAGGAGCTCGCCATCGAGACGCGCCTGCTGGCGCAGCCCGTCTCGACCGAGCCCCCGAGCGCCACGCAGGCCGAGGGCATCGAGGACCGGGCGTCGATGGCGCCGCTCGCGGCGCGTCGGCTCGCCGAGCAGGTGGCGTGCGCGGAACGGCTGGTCGCGATCGAGCTCGTGGTCGCCGCGCAGGCCGTGGAGGTGCGTCACGGGCGCGGCGCGGCGCCCCTCGGCGCCCCGCTGCGACACGTCCTCGGCACCGTCCGGACCTGCGTGCCCTTCACGGACGCGGGTCAGACGGTGCCGGACGACCTCGAACCGGTGGTGGAGGCGCTACGGGCGGGCCGCTTCGCCTGAGAGCCCGTTGAGGAAGACCTCGGTCGCCGATGACTGCTTCTCAACGGACTCCTGAGCGGCGGACCCGCGGACGGCGATCAGCGGGACGTGCGGAGCCGGCCGACGAGGCGGCCCAGGCGGTTGCGGTCCGCACGGCGCGACCGGGCACGCTGCATGGCGGTGGCGAGCTCGCGCTCCTGCTGTCGAGCCACGCTCAGCAGGACGTCGGTGTGCTTCATGGTGGTCTCCCTGGAGCAAGAGGTTTACTGAACTTCCATCCGTAGTATCGACGGGTTCCTTGAGCGGGTCCAACGCGTCTTCGTATAGCTTTCGATCATGGAACCTGATCGCTGGCTCGGCATCGAGATCCGCCATCTGGCCGCCCTGGAGGCCGTGGCGCGGGAGCGGTCGTTCCACCGCGCGGCGGAGCGTCTCGGCTACACCCAGTCGGCGGTCAGCGCCCAGATCGCCCTCCTCGAACGCCTCGTCGGCGAGCGGCTGCTGGAGCGTCCCGGCGGCCGCCGGCCGGTGTCGCTCACAGAGGCGGGGCAGCTGCTGCTCCGGCACGCCGAGCGGATCGTCGCGCAGCTCGCGGCTGCCCGGGCCGACCTGGCGGCCGTCTCGTCGGGCGCGGCCGGCGTGCTCCGCGTCGGCACCTACCAGAGCGTGGGAGCGCGCCTCCTGCCGTGGGTGATGCGCGACTTCGGGTCGGCGTGGCCGCAGGTCGAGGTGCGCCTCGAGGAGTCGGCGGACGACGAGGCCCTGATGCGGCTCGTGCAGTTCGGCGAGGTCGACCTGACCTTCATGAGCTTCCCCGTGCCCGACGGGCCCTTCGAGACCATCGAGCTGCTGCGCGATCCCTACGTCCTGCTCGTGGCCCGCGACTCGCCGCTCGCCGAGCGGGCCGAGCGGCCGACGCTGCGCGACGTGGCCAAGCTGCCGCTGATCGGCTACCGCGAGCGCGGCAACCACGACGCCCTGCAGACCCGCCTCCAGGCCCGGGGGATCGAGGCCCGGATCGTCTTCCGCTCCGACGACAACGGGACCGTGCACGGCCTCGTGGCCGCCGGCTTCGGCGCCGCGTTGATCCCGCGGCTCGGCTACGACCCGCACCACGACGACGTCGTCGCCCTGGAGCTCGCGAGCCGCTTCACGCCCCGTCTGATCGGCATGGCGTGGCACCGCGACCGCTACCAGCTCCCGGCGGCGCGGGCCTTCATCGACACCGCCCGCGCCATCTCGACGCAGCTCGCGGACGAGGGCACGGACCGCGCGCCCGCGCCGGGCGACGCGACGTAGCCGCGCTGCCGGCCGGACGACGCGGGTCGGCCCGTATGATCGGCGCGAGCGACGGCCGGACCACCACGCAGGAGGCAGACGACGTGCACGACCTCGACGGGCGCATCGGCGAGGCCTGGTCAGGCGACGTCCCGAACGGCAGCCACGTCAACGTGGTCCTCGCGCGCCGGGGCAGCGCGACGGCGGCGGCCGCCATGACGACCTTCACGGCGCCGTCGAAGGGCCACACGCCCGTCCTCGTCTGCCTCGGCGCCGGTGCGCCCGTCTGGCCACCCACGATCATGATGAACAAGGCGACCGTCGAGACGGAGCGCCAGGAGCGGCTGACGTGGGGCGCCGCGCAGCTCGGCATCGGCGAGGGCGTCCTCGACGCCGTCGGCGACGGCCTGCTGACCGCCGACGGCGAGACCGTGGTCCTCGTCGCGGTCTGGGTCGACCCGGCCGCCGACGACGAGCTCGCCGTGCGCGCCGCGAACCGCGACGCGACCGCGCGAGCCGTCCGACGTGCGCTCGAAGGACCGGCGGCCGGGGAGGTCGAGGGACTCCTCGCGCAGCGCGGCACGGCCACCAACGCGTTCTACGGCGGGACGTCCTGAGCGTGCAGATCGCGTCGGTCGAGACCCGACTCTACGCGCTGGAGCTCGACCCGCCCTTCCGCGCGGCGTGGGACCCCGTGCCGCGGCGGCGGATCGAGGCCACGCTCGTGATCGTCCGCTCGTCGGACGGAACGGAGGGCTACGCGAGCGGCGGCGACGGGCTGGCCGACCGCGCGCTGCTCGAGCGGCTGCTGGTCGGTGTCGACCCGCGCCGCACGGAGGTGGTGCGGGAGCTGTGCGAGACGGTCGACTTCCACGGCGGCAGGCCGTGGGCGGTCGAGCTCGCCGTCTGGGACCTCGTGGGCCGGCTCCTCGACACGCCGGTCTGGCGGCTCCTCGGCGGCCGCAACGAGCGGCTCCTCGCGTACGCGTCGAGCGGCGAGCTGGTGGAGCCCGAGGAGCGCGCCCGCCGCGCCGTGGAGCTGCGCGACGCGGGCGTCCGGGCGCTGAAGATCCGGTTCCACCTCGCCGACTGGCGCGACGACGTCGCGGTCGTCGAGCAGGTCCGGACGGCCGTCGGCACGACGATGGACCTGATGGTCGACGCCAACCAGGGCTGGCGCATGCCCGGTGACCGCCGGCCGCGGTGGGACGTGGCCACGGCCGCGCGCTGCGCCGCCGCGCTGGAGGAGCTCGACGTCTACTGGCTGGAGGAGCCGCTGCCGGCCGAGGACGT
>CADCWC010000177.1 GCA_902806305.1 uncultured Thermoleophilia bacterium
CCGAGCGACCGGCAGAGCGCGCCCAGCACGTCCGTATGGGCCTCCGCGAGGGAGCCCGCCTCCGCGAGCGCGCGCGTGGCGGCGTGCTGCGCGAGCCGGTAGCCCTCGGCGCGACGTTGGGCGGTCACGTCCTGGAACTGGGCGATGATGTGCAGCGGCCGGTCGAGTGCGTCGCGCATCAGGGCGACGTGGATCTGCACCGAGACGACGTGGCCGTCGGCGTGCCGGAAGCGCTTCTCGAGCTCGTAGGCGTCGAGCCCGCCGTCGAGCAGGCGGTGGAGGAAGAGGATGCCGCCGTCGAGGTCGTCGGCGTGGGTGAGAGCCGACGGGGTGCTCGTGAGGAGCTCCGCCTCGTCGTAGCCGAGCAGCCGGCACAGCGCCCCGTTCACCCGCAGGAAGGCGCCCTCGAGCGTGATCAGCGCCATGCCCACCGCCGCGTCGTCGAAGGCCCGGGCGGCGAGGTCGTGACTCTCACGCAGCGCGTTCTCGGCGCGCTTGCGCTCGACCGCGTACCGGATCGAGCGGGCCACGAGGGCCCCGTCGAGCCGGCCTTTCAGAAGGTAGTCCTGCGCCCCCGCGCCCATCGCCTCGATGCCGAGGGCGGCATCGTCCTGGCCGCTCAGCACCACGATCGGCACGGTCGGGTCGGCCGCACGGATGACGTGGACGGCGTCGAGCCGCCTCGCGTCGGGCAGCGAGAGGTCCACGAGGACGCACAGCGGCCGCCGCTCGAGCATGCGGGCCCGAGCGTCGGCGAGCCGCGTGCAGACGTGGACCGGCGGCGCGTCCGGCCAGCCGTCCTCCAGCAGCAGCTCGAACAGCCGGGCGTCCGCCCGGTTGTCCTCGACGAGGAGCAGGCCCTCGCCCTCGCCGACCGCGGCGAGGAACGTCGGCGGCGCGACCGTCACCGACGTCCGAGGATGGCCTGGACCCGGGCGGCGAGCTCCTGTGGGCTGAACGGCTTCTTGACGTAGTCGTCGGCACCGGTCTCGAACCCCCGCGCCACGTCGGCCTCCTGGGCCCGGGCCGTGAGCAGGATGACCGGCATGGCGCGCGTGGTCTCGTCGGCGCGGATCCGCCGCGTCACCTCGTAGCCGTCGAGCTTCGGCATGCTGACGTCGAGCAGGGCGAGCGCGGGCCGGTGCTCCAGCGCCAGCGCCAGCGCCTCGGCGCCGTCGACGGCCGCCACGACGTCGTATCCCACCCGCTGGAGGCGGAACCCGACGAGGGCGCGGATGTCGTCGTCGTCGTCGGCGATGAGCACGAGCGGTCGGGTGGACGGGTCGGACACGGTCACGGCCGGAGCCTCGGGGACGGACGCATGACGCACGTATCGGCCGCCGACCCGCCCGGGTTGAGGACCCGCCGCACCGTCCGGCACGACGTCACGGGTGGGACGCCGGAGCGTCCGGCAGCGGGCGGGCGGCGAGGTCGCCGAGGCCCCGCCGGTGCATCACGCCCCAGTCGGAGCGGCGGCGGGCCACGTCGACGAAGGCCATCACGCGCATGAGGCTGATCAGCTGGCGGTAGCCGACGTTCTCGAGGACGGCGAGGACGAACAGGCGCAGGACGTCGGTGCCACGGGGGTGACGGCGGAAGGACAGCTCCTCGAGGGCGAGGGCCGAGATGGAGAGGAAGACGCCGAGCACGACGGCCATGGTCAGGAAGGCCACGAGGAACGAGCCCGACAGGGTCCCGAGCGACCACCCGAGCGGCACGGCGAAGTAGCCGAGCACCTCGATCACCGGGCCGAGCAGCTCGAACAGCAGGAAGTACGGGCAGGCCAGGAGACCGAGCACGCCGTAGCGCGGCCTCCCCGAGACGTCGCGGTGCCGCCAGAGGGTCTCGATCAGCCCGCGCTGCCAACGACGGCGCTGGCGCGACAGGACGCGAAGGGTCTCGGGCGCCTCCGTCCAGCAGACGGGATCCGGCACGAACTCGATGCGGTAGTCCTCGCCGCGCTCGCGCAGGTAGCGGTGCAGCCGCACGACGAGCTCGACGTCCTCGCCGACCGTGTCGACGGCGTAGCCGCCGACCGCCTCGACGAGGTCGCGCCGGAACAGCCCGAAGGCGCCGGAGATGATCAGCAGGGAGCCGAGGCGGGACCAGCCGACCCGGCCGACCAGGAAGGCCCGGAAGTACTCGACGACCTGGAGCGCGGCGAGCGGATTCCGGGGCAGCCGCACGTCGACCACGCGGCCGTGGTCGATCGTGCAGCCGTTCGCGATCCGGACGATCCCGCCGGTGGCGACCACCAGGCCCGGATCGTCCACCACCGGCTTCGCCACCCGCAGGAGGGCGTCCTCCTCCAGGATCGTGTCGGCGTCGACCGCGCAGACGTAGGGATGACGCGCCGCGTTCAGGCCGCAGTTGAGGGCGTCCGCCTTGCCGCCGTTGTCCTTGTCCACGACCCACAGGTCGGGATGTCGGCGGGAGACGTACGTCCCGCGCACGGCGGCACACGGCAGCGCGCCGCGCATCGCCTTGCGGACCGGCACGAGGTCGAAGGCCTCCGTGAGGCGGGCGAACGTCGCGTCCGTGGAGCCGTCGGAGACGACGACGACCTCGAACGTCGGATAGCGCAGCGCGAGCAGCGAGCGGACGGCGGGCACGATGCCCTCCTGCTCGTCATGGGCCGGGAGCAGCACGGAGACGGGCGGGATCAGCGGCGAGGCGAGCATCTCGTCCGTGGCGGCGTACGACCGGCTCCGCTGGTGCTGCACGAGGCTCCGCCCGGCGATCGCCAGGAACGCGACGTAGATGACGTTCAGCACGGTGAAGTAGGTCAGCGTCAGCCACCCCAATCCCGTCAGCAGCTGCTCGGCGACGGACCGCATCAGGCCGCTCGCAGCTCGGCGAGGTCCGCGGCCTCGCGCAGGAAGCGCGCGGCCCCCGCGTCGGGGTCGACCGCGTCGAGCTCGCGCGGGTCGATCCGCAGCACGGCGTGCGCCGCCGCCTGGGCGGGCTCCGGCGCCGGGCCGGTGGCCTGTCGGAGGAGCGCCGGCACGGCGCTGGGATCGCCGATCTGACCGAGCGCGGTCGCGGCCGCGGCCCGGACGAACGGCAGTCGGTCGTCGAGCGCCTCGATCAGGACCGGGACCGCTCCCGCGGCCCCGAGTCTGCCGAGTGCGGCGGCGGCGGCGACGCGCACGTCGGCGGAGGCGTCGCGGAGATGGCCGACGAGGAGGCCCGCGTCGCTCGCCGCGCCGACGACGCCGATCAGGTCGAGCGCGTTCCGCCGCACCTCGGCCACCACCGAGCCCGCGCAGGTCCGCAGGGCGGGCAGCGCGTCGGGCCCGAGCGCGATCAGCGCCTGGCCGGCCACCGCCCGCGGCACGGTGCCGTTCACCAGGGTGTCGATCAGCGCACCGACGGCTCGAGCCGCACCCAGGCGTCCGAGGCTCCGCGCGGCGGCGGCCCGGACGTCACGGGACGGGTCGGACAGCGCACCGAGCAGCGCGTCGACCGCGCGCGGCGAGCCGATGTCGCCGAGGGCGTGCGCGGCCCCGGCGCGGCGCCACGAGCGGCGGTGCCCGAGCCGGGCGATCGTCACGTCGAGCCGGAGGCGGTCCTCGAACCAGTCCGCGATGTGGGTGCGGGCGGTGCCGTCGAGGCTGCGGGCGTAGCGGGCGAGCAGATCCGACACGATCGCCGCATCCCGTGACGACATCACCTCGGACCCGTCGACCTCGCCGTCGACGATCGCCAGCGCCCGTGGCCGCAGACGTCGTTCCGCCTCCGTCCGCTGCGCGTCACGCCGCCCGCCGAGGAGCCGACGCCCGACCAGCATCCCGGTCAGGGCGAGGGCCGCCACGGTGAACGCGACGCCGATGAGGAAGAGCGCCGCGATCACCGCGGGGCGACGCGCGCAGCCGCGATCCGAGAGCCGTCAGCCATGCGTCAGCTATCGGCACGCATGCCGATAGCTGGAGCACGGGCGACGGCGGCGCGGCCCTACTGCGGCAGGTAGACGTACGGGTGCGCGAACACCTCGCGCGCCCGGTCGGGCCGGACGGGCACACAGATGGGCTCCGTGCCCGCCGCGGGGTGGACGTGCAGCTCGACCGAGTCGGTGACGTCGTTCCAGACCAGGCTGACGAGGTCGCCGGTGTCGGTCCTGCGGCTGTCCAGCTCGCGAATCATGGGTCCTCCTCGGTCGGTCGACCGGTCGCTCGGACCGGTGTGGATCTATCGGTAGGTAGGGGCGGTCCGAGAAGACCTCGGCGCCGGTGGGCGCGGCGGCACGACCATCGGCCGTCACGGGGTGGTTCGCACCGGACAACGACCTGAGCCGACGCGGCGTTCCGTCCGGGCGCGTCCGTTGGGGAACCGTGACCGACGGCATGGGCGTCGTCGGCGACCCGTGAGCGAGGCGTCGTGCGGGATCGCCGGTCCGACGCGCCTCGGCGGGCCCGGGACGGCGGCAGCGCGTTTCGACCCGCGCGCGACCGGGATAGCGAGGGTCATGACCGATGACACCGATCGCACCCCCGACGAGGCCCGGCCGCCCGCCGCCGCGCCCGTCAACCCGCTGAACGACCCGACCTCGGCGTCGGACGGCGACTCCCTGCTGAATCCCGCCCGCACCGGCCTGGCCGACGGCGCGAGCGACGAGGCCGGCACGTCGACGCGGCCGGAGCGCACCTCCACGTCGCGGTCGGGCGGTGCGGGCGCGCAGATCGAGGAGCCGCCCACGCCGTCGTAGGGGCGCTGCGCCCGGGCGGCGCTCCGTTGCATGACTATGCACACGTCGGTATAGTCATGCAATGCAGTCGGCGATGGACCATCGACGTGGGGCTCACCTGCGGACGCTCGAGGACCTCGACGCCGACGAGCTGATGGCGCTGCTCCGGCTCGCGGCCGAGCTCAAGTCCGACCATCACGCGCACAGCGTCGCCCTCCGCGGCCGGACCGTGCTGCTGCAGTTCGACCGGCCCTCGACGCGCACCCGGCTGTCGTTCGAGGCCGCCGTGGCGCGCCTCGGCGGCGCCACGAGCTTCGTGGCGGGCGGCGACGCCCCGCTCGGCGTGCGGGAGCCGATCCGCGACCTGGCCCGCGTCGCGTCGCGGTACTGCGCCGCCGTCGTGCTGCGGACCGGCGCCCAGGCCACCGTCGACGAGTTCGCCTCCTGGTCGGCCGTGCCCGTCATCAACGGGCTCACGGACAGGCATCACCCGGTCCAGGCGCTCGCAGACCTGCAGACCCTGACCGAGCGCTTCGGCGGCGCCACGGGCCTCGACCTGGCCTTCGTCGGCGACGGAGGCTCGAACATCGCCCACTCGCTCATCCAGGCGTGTGCGCTCGTCGGCGCCTGGCTGCGCATCGCCTGCCCGGCGGGACATGCGCCGGACCCCGCCATCCTGGCCGCGGGGCAGGCCCGCGCGGCGGACGCGGGCGGACAGGTCGTGCTGCTCGACGAGCCGCGCGAGGCCGTGGCCGGCGTGCAGGCCGTCTACACCGACGTCTTCGTCTCCATGGGCGAGGAGGACCGGCGGCAGGAGAAGCTCGCGACGCTCGCGCCGTACCGGGTCACGACGGAGCTGTTCGAGCTCGCCGCCGCGGACGCCGTCTTCCTCCACTGCCTGCCGGCCCACCGGGGCGAGGAGGTCGACGACGAGGTGCTCGAGGGCCCGCGCTCCGCAGTCTGGGACCAGGCCGAGAACCGGCTGCACACCGCCGCGGCGCTCCTCGTGACGCTGCTCGGCCGCGGGACCGACGGCGGGGACGACGACGACGCGTTCGGGCTCGACATCGTCTGACGCCGGCCAGGCCCGCGCGCCCGGAGGCCCCCGCCTGCGGGCCTGTGCCAGAATCGGGCCCCATGGCCGTCCGTGAAGCCCGTCCGCTCGACACGCTCGAGGAGACCGTGTCCGTCGGACTCGACCGCGACGGACTGCTCCGTCTGCAGCGCGACCTGCTGCTGACCCGGGCCCTCGAGGAGCGCGGGTCGACGCTCTTCAAGCAGGGCCGGCTTCCGGGGTCGTTCTACACCGGGCGCGGGAACGAGGCGGCCTCGGTGGGCGTGGCGTCCGCCATGGGACCCGACGACGTGGCCGCGCCGCTGCACCGCAACATGGGCGTCCACGTGGCGCGCGGCGCCGAGCCGTGGCGTCTGCTCTGCCAGTACATGGGCCGCGACGGCGGCGCGACGCACGGCCGCGACTCCAACCTGCGGACGCAGGACCTCGACCTCGGCCTGATCGCGGGCGTCTCGCACCTGCCGGGCATCCTGCCCACGGCGATGGGCGTCGCGCTCGCGTTCCGGCTGCGGGGCGAGCCGCGGGTCGCGGTCGGCTGGTTCGGCGACGGCTCCGCGGCACGCGGCGACGTGCACGAGGTGATGAACATGGCGGGCGTGCGCGGACTGCCGATCGTGTTCGTCTGCGACAACAACGGCTTCGCCTACTCGACGCCGACGACGCTCTCCTACGGCGCTCGCCACCTGGCCGATCGCGCGGAGGGCTACGGCTTCGACGGCGTGGTGGTGGACGGCACCGACGTGCTCGCGGTGTACCGCGAGGCGCGCGCGGCCGTCGAGAAGGCGCGCGCGGGCGGTGGGCCGACCATGCTCGAGCTCGTCACGCTGCGGATGGAGGGCCACGCGATCCACGACGACGCGGCGTACGTCCCGCCGGAGCTCCTCGAGGAGTGGCGGCGACGGGATCCGCTCGCCCGCTACGACACCTGGCTGCGCGCGCACGCCGGCCTCACCGACGCAGAGGACGACGCGCTTCGGGCCGAGGTGGCGGCGGTGGTGGACGACGCGGTGGCCCGCGCCGAGGCGAGCCCGTGGCCCGACCCGGCCACGCTGCTCGACGGGGTGTACGCGCCGGGACGATGACGGGGACACGGCCCGCCGCGGCGCCGCCGCGCGACCCCGACCGGGACGTCCACATGCGCGTGTGGGTCTACGAGGCGTTCCGGGCGGTCGTCGTCCCGCTCTTCCGGACCGTCTTCCGCCAGGTCGACGTGGGCCGCGAGCACGTGCCGTCCACCGGCGGCGTGGTGCTCGCGAGCATGCACCGCTCGAACTGGGACCCGTTCGTGGTGGGCGTGCCGCTCGACGACCGTCGGATGCGCTTCATGGCCAAGGCCGAGCTCTACCGGATCCCCGGCCTCCGGGCGCTCCTGCGGTCCGGCGGCGCGTTCAAGGTGGAGCGGGACAAGGCCGACGCCGCCGCGCTGCACATCGCGGTCGAGTTGCTGCGCCGCGGCGAGGTGGTGATGGTCTTCCCCGAGGGCACGCGCAACCGCGACGGCACGGCGCGGCCGCGGACGGGCGCCGCCCGGCTCGCCCTGCGGACCGGCACGCCGCTCGTCCCGGCCGCGCTCCTCGGCACCGACGGCTTCCGCCTGCTGCCACCGAGGCTCCCGCGCTTCGCGGTGGCCTACGGTCCGCCGATCGCGACCGACGACCTGGCCGGGCTGTCGAGCCGCGAGGCGGCGCGGATCGCCACCGAGCGCTGGTCGACAGCCGTCGCGGAGCTCCGCGGGGAGCTCGAGCGACGGACGGTGCGTCGCTAGACGTTCCCCGCGGCGGGCGCGACGGATTCACGCCGTGGTCGGCCGGGTCGGAACAACGAAGCGCTCGGGTTCGTTGACGAGCGCCAGGCCGACCTGGGTCGCGAGCCCTGCTCCGAGCCAGACGGCCTGGACCTGATCTGCGCCGAGGTCGTCCTCGTCCCGCAGCAGGCCGACGAGGTCGGGCGGCACGGGCGTCGACTCGATCAGCAGGACCTGGCGTTCCACGAAGGCCTGGAGCGCCACGCGTTCGATGCGGTACGGCATGCCGCAACCCTAGGCCCGCAGAGTTCGTCACAAGAACGCGGGTATAGACTCCCCCGTCAACGTTCGACACGGCTTGCACGCCAGACCCGGAAGAGGCACGTGAACAGCATCAACCTGAGCAAAGAGCTTCCCGTCCCCGCCGCGGCCACGGAGCCGGACGTGGACGACATCCCGCCCCAGGCGAACCACACGGCCACCGCCGTGATGATGCTCGTCATCGCGATCCCGTTCGTCGCCTTCCTGGCGGCGCTCGTCTTCCTCTGGAACGGCGCGGTCAACGCGACCGACCTGGCCATCCTGTTCGGCATGTACATCCCGATCGCCCTCGGCGTCACCGTCGGCTACCACCGGATGCTGACCCACAAGGCGTTCGACGGACCGCGCCCGGTCCGCTTCTTCTGGCTCGCCATGGG
>CADCWC010000178.1 GCA_902806305.1 uncultured Thermoleophilia bacterium
GGTGTACGAGCTGGACCGCCTCTTCTCGGACGCCGGCTCGCTGAGCGGGGAGGGCCGGCGCTTCCTGCTCTCGCGCGCCTCGGGCTACGACCTGCACGGCGTCCGCGACTACCAGCAGGGCGAGTCGCTGCGCGCCGTGCACTGGAAGTCGACCGCCAAGCGGCGCAAGCTGATGGTCAAGGAGCTCGAGGACGCCCCGCGCGAGGAGGCGGCCGTCGTCCTCGACGCGCGGGCCGGGACGGACGTCGGGACGGCCCCCGACTCGTCGTTCGAGATGCAGGTCCGGGCCGCCGCGTCCGTGCTGCGGCGGCTCGCCTCGAGCGGCCAGCGCTCGGCGCTCCTCTGCGTCGGAGCCCGGGTCGAGCGCCTGCCGGTGTCGTCCGTGGAGGGCGACTGGCGCGCCGCGCTCGACGCGCTCGCCGCCGTCCGGCCCGACGGGCCGCACCCGCTCGCGGCCGCCCTGGAGGAGGGCCGCTCGGCCGTCGAGGCGCAGCGCCTGTACCTCGTGACCGCCGACCTGTCCGCCCGGCTCGCCGACCGCCTGTCCGCCCTCGCCGTCCGCCACGAGCTCGCCGTCGTGTGGGTCGACGCGCGGACGTGGGCGCAGCCCCAGCCGACGCCGGGCCTGCCCGACGGCGTGGCCCTGAACCTCAGCCGGCTCGGCGTGCCGGTGGCGCGCGTGCGGCGCGGTGACGACCTCCGCGTGGTGCTCGACGCGCATCCCTCGAGCGCGGCCGGCGCGCGCGGCGCCGACGCACAGGCGCGCGAGATGGTGCGGACATGAGGGCGCCCCGCACCGGCGGCCTGCTCTGGCCGCTCGCGCTCTACGCCCTCGGCGCCGCGTTCATCGCCTGGCACGTGCGGCTGCTCGAGAAGCCCGAGGTGCCGTCCGACCGCCTGCTGCAGTACGCCGCCCTCGCGGCGCTCCCGGCGCTGGTCGCCGTGTGGCGCGGCCGGCGGGTCGAGCGCACCTGGCTCCTCGGTGCCCTCGCCGGGCTCGTGCTCGCCGTCGGGCTCGTCACCGGCCACTGGCCGCTCCGGCCCCATCTGCTCGGCGACACCGGCTACTTCGCGCTCGCGGCCGGCGAGTTCTGGAACGGCGGCTACCAGTGGACCCAGGTCGTCCTGCCCTTCGACCCGGATCGCTACCCCGACCTGCAGACCGCCATCACGCTCGTGGTGTTCGTCCTCCTGAGCGCCCTCGCGGCGGCGCTCCTCGTCTGGCGGGCGCCGCTCGTGGCGCTGCTCGTGGTGTTCGTGCCGTTCATGGCCGTGTCGACCGTGTTCGTCCTCGACGACCGCTCGTTGCGCGCGGGGCTCATGCTCGGGCTGGCGCTCGTCTACGTCGCCGCGCTGCGGGCAGGCCGGCCGCGACCGGAGCGCCCGGGCCGCGGGGCGATGGCCGGCGCGACCGTGGTGGCCGCCGCCCTCCTGGCCGTCTCGCTGCCGGGCGTGGCCAAGGGCGCGTTCTTCGACTGGCGCAACTGGCGCGCCGCGACCATCGAGGGCGAGTCGGTCTCCTACGTGTGGGACCACTCCTACGGGGCGCTCGTGCGGCCGGACGAGCCGATCGACGTGCTCGAGGTCAGGTCCGACGTCGACTCGTACTGGCGCGCCACCGTGCTCGAGCGCTTCAACGGCGAGTTCTGGGAGGCCATCCCGCCGACCGGCCAGCCGCGCCGGACGGCGCGCATCGAGATCCCGCGGAGCCAGCTCTCGCCCTGGGCGCGGGACGACAAGCGCAAGACGTTCACCGCCTCGTTCACCAACGTGGGGCTCGACGAGCCGTCCATCATCACCGGCGGTCAGCCGACCGAGGTGCGCGGCATCCCGGTCGAGGCGGGGGCCGTGATCGTCTCGGACGACGGCACCCTGCCCACCGAGCGCTCCACCCCCGTGCGGACCGCGTGGGAGGTCGACGCCGTGGCGCTCGAGGCGAGCCCGGACGAGCTGACGGCCGCGCCGTCGCCGCCCTCGCTCCCGCGGAACGACCCGCTGCGCAGGCAGCTCGCCGTGACGATCAGCGACGTCGACGTCGAGTTCCCGCCGTTCGCGGCGGAGGACCGGGAGCTCGAGGTCCAGAGCACGCTGGCGCGCGAGTTCACCGATCCGCGCCTCGTCGACTGGACGCGCGTGTACGCCCGGATCCGGGAGGTCACCAAGGGCGCGGCGACGCCCTACGAGGCCACGCTGGCCCTCGAGCGCTGGTTCCAGACCGAGTTCCGCTACGACGAGACGGCCGACTTCTCGCAGGCCCCGAACGGGCCGCTGCCCGCCTTCATGCTCGGCGAGACGCTCGACGTCCGGGCGGGCCACTGCCAGATGTTCTCCGGCGCGATGGCCACGTCGCTTCGCATGCTCGGCATCCCGGCGCGCGTGGCCGAGGGGTTCATCCCCGGCACCGAGGACGAGTCGGGGATCAAGCGGATCACCGACCGTGACGCGCACGCGTGGGTCGAGGTCTGGTTCCAGGGGATCGGGTGGATGCCCTTCGAGCCGACGCCGACCCGCAGGCTGCCCGGCGACGCGCCGTCGACCACCTCGCCGAACTTCGGCGACCGGCTGGACAGCGCCACGGGCTCCGCGGCGCTCCGCGAGCGCTTCGGCACCGGCTTCCAGCTCGACCGCCTGGGGCCGGACGGCGCGAACCGCGGCCCCGCCGGTGCCGGCACGGGCGGCGTGGCTCCCGTGGTCGACGAGAGCTGGCGCCCCGGACGCTGGACCTGGACCCTGCTCGCCGTGCTCGGCCTGCTCGCCGTCGTGCCGCTCGCCAAGCGGCTCCGGGGCGCGCGGGCCTACGTCGCGCGCGATCCGCACGCGATCGCCGCGGCCGTGCGCGCCGACCTCGTGTCGTTCGTCGTCGACCAGCAGCCGCGGAACGGCCACGCCACGCTGACGCCCGACGAGCTGTCGCGCCTCCTGCGCCGGGACTTCGCCGTGGACGCCGACGCCTGGGTGCGCGACCAGACCCGGGCCCGCTACGGGCCGGAGGGCGGTGAGGCGCTGGCCGCGGCCCGCCAGGCCCGCCGCGAGGCCCGGCAGGTGAAGCGGCAGCTCCGTCGGTCGCTGACCCGCGGCGACCGCGTCTGGGGGGCCCTCCGGGTCCGCTCGCTGCTCCCCTGAGACGGGTTCCGAGAGCCGTCGCTGCCCGCGGTCGCGCGAGCGCCGCTTGCTACGGTTTCGTGATGGCGGACGACGACGTCTACGAGCTCTTCACCGCCGGTCGCAAGCACCTCGCCGACGGCGAGTGGCTGCGCGCCATCCCCCCGCTCGAGCGGGCCCGCGACCTCGAGCCCGACAAGGGCTCGATCCGCGAGTCGCTCGGCGTCGCCTACCTCCGGGCGCGTCGGTTCGTCGACGCGGAGGCCGAGCTGCAGGTGGCCGTCGAGCTGGCCGCGAACGACCACTACGCCTACTTCCTGCTCGGCCGCGCCCAGGAGGGCCTCGGCCGGCTCGAGCTCGCCCGCGGCAGCTACAAGCTCGCCTGCTGGCTGCGGCCGAGCTCCGACACGTACCGCCAGGCGCTCGACGCCCTTCCGAAGGCGGGCTGACCGGCCCGGCCGGTCGTCGCCCCGCGCCGTGGACGCTCCGCCCGGCTTCCGCGTCGCTCCAGACCAGGGCGCGTTCCTCGAGCATGTCGGGCCGATCCACGTGCGCGACGGCGGGGACGACGCCGGCTTCGGCCTCCGCGTCGAGCAGCGTCATCTGAACCGCCACGGCACCGTGCAGGGCGGTCTGCTCTCGACGCTCGCGGACTTCGCCCTCAGCCGGGGCATCGCGGCCGACGCGGCGGACGAGCGGCCTCGCGCCACCGTGAGCCTGACGGTCGACTTCCTTCGCCCGGCCCGGCCGGGCGACTGGCTCGAGACGCGGACCCGGGTCGAGCGGATCGGCGGAACCCTGGCCTTCGCCGACTGCTCGGTCACCGCGGGCGATCGGGAGGTCGTCCGCGCCCGGGCCGTCTTCGCGGCCGCGGAGTAGGGGGCGGTGGCGGCTCTGCGCCTCCTGGTCGTCGGCGGCACGCGTTTCGTCGGCCGACACCTCGTCGCGGAGGCGCTGCGCCGCGGCCACGACGTCACGCTGCTGACGCGCGGCCGGACGAACCCGGACCTCTTCCCCGAGGCGGAGCGCCTCCGCGGGGACCGTCGTCAGGGCGGGCTCGAGCTGCTCCGCGGGCGCCCCTTCGACGCCGTCTTCGACACCTGCGGCTACTTCCCGGCGGAGGTCCGCGCGCTGGCCTCGACCGTGGCGCCGTCCGTCGGGCAGCTGACGTTCGTCTCCAGCATCTCCGTCTACCCGCAGCCCGTGGCGCCGGGCACGGACGAGTCGGCCGCGGTCGAGGTCCTCGACGGGCCGGTCCCGGAGAGCGGCGAGCCCGGCGAGGCCTACGGCGCCCTGAAGGCGCTCTGCGAGCGCGCCGCCGAGGACGAGCTGCCGGGTCGCGTCCTGCACGTGCGACCTGGGCTCGTGGTGGGACCGCACGACCCGACCGACCGCTTCACCTACTGGCCGCGACGGATCGCGGAGGGCGGCCCGGTGCTCGCGGCCGAGCGGTCCCAGCCCGTCCAGCTCATCGACGCCCGCGATCTGGCGGCGTTCATGCTCGACCTGAGCGAGGCGGGTCGCACGGGCGTCTTCAACGCCACGGGGCCGACCCGCGCGACGACGATGGAGCAGGTGCTCACGGCCTGCGTGGCGGCGTCGGGCTCCGACGCCGAGCCCGTCTGGGCCGGCGAGGCCTTCCTCGCGGAGCAGGGCGTCGAGTCGTGGTCCGAGCTCCCGCTCTGGGTGCCCGCCGAGTTCGCCGGGTTCCTGCAGGTGGACGCCTCGCGCGCCCGGGCGGCCGGTCTGCGGTTCCGGCCGCTGACCGAGACGGTGGCCGACACGCTGGCCTGGGACGCGACGCGCCCTCCGGCCGAGCGGGTCGACCTGCTGGCCCGCGAGCGCGAGCGCGAGCTGCTGCGCGCGCTCGGGGTCTGACCCGTGCGCGCCGTCGTGCAGCGCGTCGTCGAGGCGTCGGTCGCGGTGGCGGGGGAGACCGTGGGACGGATCGGGCCGGGGCTCGTGGTCCTGCTCGGGGTGGCGACGGGCGACGACGACGCCGAGGCCGAGCGACTCGCGACCCGGACGGCCCGGCTGCGGGTGTTCCCCGACGCCGACGGCCGCTTCGCACGCTCGCTGCTCGACACCGGCGGCGATGTGCTGGTCGTCCCGAATTTCACCCTGGTCGCGGACACCGGCCGCGGGCACCGGCCGTCGTTCACCGCGGCCGCCGAGCCGGCCCTGGCGCAGCCGCTCTACCGCCGGTACGTCGAGCGCCTCGGCGAGGCCGGCGTGGCCACCGTGGCCACCGGGCGCTTCGGCGCGGCGATGCGCGTCACGCTCGTCGCCGACGGCCCCGTCACGATCGTGCTCGACACCGCCGCCCCGGGCGGTCGCGGTCGAGGCTCTGTTACCCTCCTCTAGACCGCGCCGGGTTCGTTGCCCACGCGCGGTTCGGGGGGCGGGCCAGGGCCTGCCTCTTTTTTCGCCCGAAGTCAGGGGCCTGGAGCGGGAGGCCTCGCGGCCCCGGCCAAACCGTCAGAGGAGGGACAGATGCCACGTGACTCGCGCGACTCGCTCGCGACGGAGATCGAGGGCACCCTTTCGACGGCACGGCCCGACGTCGAGGTCGTCGACGTGACGTTCATCCCCCAGCAGGGGATCGTGCGCGTCATGATCGACCACCCGAGCGGCGTCGATCACGCGCTCTGCCAGGAGGTCACGGCGCTCCTGCCGCACGTCCGCGAACGCTACGGCGTCGAGGTGTCGTCGCCGGGCATCGAGCGTCCGCTGAAGAAGCCGTCGCACTACCGACGCGCGGAGGGCCAGACCGTCAAGGTCCGCCTGCGCGAGCCGCGTGACGGTCGGAGGAACTTCCAAGGCCGGCTGGTCGGCGCCGAGGACGAGTCGTTCCGCCTGCGGGCCGACGACGCGGAGCTCGAGCTGCCCTACGCCGTCGTCGACACGTGCAACATCGTCTGGGACCCGGTGAACATATGAGCAAGGAGATCCTCGAGGCCGTCTACGAGCTCGAGCGCCAGAAGTCGATCGACAGCGAGGTCCTCCTGACCGCGCTCGAGGAGGCGCTGCGCGCGGCCTACAAGAAGACCCCCGGCTCCGGCCGGCACGTCAAGGTCGAGCTCGACCGCGAGTCCGGCGACATCCGCGTGTTCCAGGTCAACATGCCGGACGAGGAGCTGCTCGAGCTCGGCGTCCTGACCCTGCCGCCGGAGCCGGACCCGGACGCCGAGCCGGAGCCCGAGCCCGAGGAGACCGCCCAGGAGAAGCGCGAGCGCGAGCGGGCCCGCTACGACTTCCGGCGCAACGCCCCCGAGGAGCCGGTCATCGAGGAGCCCGAGCCGCTGCTCGACTGGGACCGCGTCCCGCAGGAGGCGATCGAGGTCATCGACGTCTCCCGCGACAACTTCGGCCGGATCGCGGCGCAGACCGCGAAGCAGGTCATCCTGCAGCGCATCCGCGAGGCCGAGCGCGAGATGATGTTCGAGGAGTACCAGGACCGCGTCGGCGACGTCGTGACCGGGATCGTGCAGCAGTCGGACTCGCGCTACTGCCTCGTCGACCTCGGCAAGGTCGAGGCGCTCCTGCCGGGCTCCGAGCAGGTGCCCGGCGAGCGCTACGAGCACGGCGCCCGCATCAAGGCCGTGATCATCGACGTGCGCAGCGGCACGAAGGGTCCGCAGATCGTGCTCTCCCGCCGCTCCGAGGAGCTGATCCGCGAGCTCTTCGAGCTGGAGGTTCCGGAGATCGCCGACGGCCTCGTCGTCATTCGGGCCGTGGCCCGCGAGGCCGGCTACCGCGCGAAGATCGCGGTCGAGTCGCGGGCGCAGGGCGTCGACCCGGTCGGCGCCTGCGTCGGCCCGCGCGGCTCGCGCGTGCGCATGGTCGTCTCGGAGCTGCGCGGCGAGAAGATCGACATCATCCCGTGGAACGACGAGCCCGCACGGTTCGTGGCGAAGGCCCTCGCGCCCGCGCGTGTCCGTGAGGTCGTGGTCGACGACGACGACCAGCAGGCGACCGTCATCGTGCCCGACGACCAGCTGTCGCTCGCGATCGGCCGCGAGGGGCAGAACGCGCGCCTGGCCGCGCGGCTGACCGGCTGGCGGATCGACATCCGCTCCGAGACCGAGTACGCCCACGAGGACTCCGACGAGCCGGGCGCCGCCGAGACCGTCGGCCGCTACCTCGACACGCGCGGCATCGACGAGCGGCGGCTGCGCGCGCTGCTCAAGGAGGGCAAGGTGTCGATCAACGGCATCGTCGTCCGTCGGCCGGAGCGCCTGGTCGGCTCGGACGACGTGGTGGTCGTCGACGGCGCGACGATCTGAGCGACACGGGGTGAGCCGCGGCGGCCGCCGGGACGGTCCGACCGAGCCGATTCGCACCTGCGTCGGCTGCGGCGAGCGCCTGCCGCAGCGCCTGCTCCAGCGCTTCCACCTCCACGACGGCGAGCTCCAGGCCGGCCCCGGACCCGGGCGTGGGGCGTACACCTGCAGGCGTCGGGCGTGCCTCGAACGCGCCGTCGCGCGGCGCGCGTTCGGGCGTACGCTGCGTGCCCGTGTGGTCGTCCCCGCGGGGCTGACCGACCTCTTCATCTGATCGCTCCGGGCCCGGCCCTGTCGGCCGGCCGCCGGCATGCGGTTGCTACCATGGGCGGCTGAATGGCAAAGAGACGAGTTACCGATATCGCCCGCGAACGCGGGCTCGACCCCAACGAGGTCGCCCGCCGCCTGTCCGAGGCCGGCGTGGCGCTGCGGGGCGACACGGTCGACGAGGCCGCCGCCGCGCGCGCCCTGGCCGGGTCCCGTCCCGCCTCGAGCGGGAAGAACCGACCCGGCGCGGTCCCGAAGAAGGCGCCCGCGGCGCCCGCGGCTGTCCACCCGCAGGCCGTCGTGCCGCCACCGGTCGACCCGGCCCACCGC